>NZ_JBRILQ010000021.1:0-78567 GCF_052977045.1 Shewanella sp. 125m-7 | reverse complement strand
TTTAGACTCTGGTTTAGACTCTGGTTTAGACTCTGGTTTAGACTCTGGTTTAGACTCTGGTTTAGACTCTGGTTTAGACTCTGGTTTAGTATCGAGTTTAGTATCGAGTTTAGTCTCAGCAAGAGTGTCTACCTCTATTTCAGGTTCAACCGCTGGCTGTACTTTTACTTCTGGCTCCAATTTCGCTGCAGCTTCAACGATTATTTCAGCTTGCACTTTTGGCTCTGGCTCTGGCTCTGGCTTAACACGAGCTTGGTGTACGTCGGCTTCGTTATCAACCTTAGGCTCAAAACTCACACCTTCAACGGTAGGCGTCGATATCTCTTCTGTTGCCTCTGGAGTGATATCTTTTATCTCACTTTCAGGCGTATCTTGAGTCGCTTCAGAGCGCTTGGCTGCTTGCTCTTTTTCAACATTTGCTGCCTTTTGAGTGCGCAGATAGAGGTAAACACCTAATACGATCAGCAATATAATGACGAGTTCTTTCATTGTCTTCCACCATGGGTTAGCCGCGAATACATTATCAATCTACTAAAAAGCAGTTATAATGTACAAAAATCAAACATTATTAGTAATGCATTCTCTTTCCTAAAATCAAGTATTTATATCTCTTTTTTAATCGGGTATCAAAAATAATCGCTTTTTAGGGTATTACTAACGCATAAATAGGCTAAGCCATTAAGCTTTTAGCACCATCTTTACAAGACAAGCTTGCAAGCGGTAAAGGTTTTGCGAGGTAATATCCTTGAACCAAATCGACGCCACAATCTTTGATGAACTCATATTCTTGTTGTGTTTCTACCCCTTCAGCAACAATCTTACAATTTGCAATGCTCCCAAGCTTAGTCACCAATTTATAGATATCTTTACCCTTACTAGATGTCGCATCCAACAATAACGATCTGTCTATTTTTACTTTATTGAACGGATATTTGAGCAAATGAGGAAATGAGGCATAACCAGAGCCGAAGTCATCCATAGAGATGGTAATCTTCTTTGTTTGAAGCTCTGCCATCACCTTAGTTAAGTGGACTTTGTCGCTAAGCATAGCTTCTTCTGTGATCTCAATTTCCACTTTTGAGGGATCAACAGCATAGTGCTCTAACCGTGAAAATAAATGCTGAACAAAATCAGGCTGCTCAATCGAGGCCACAGATATGTTAATGGCAATGCGCCCACCTAAAGGCAACTCTATTTTCTGCATATCGCTTAACACCAACTCAATGACTAACTTATCTAACAAAGGCATGGCTTCGAGTAATTGAAAATCAAGGATAAAAGTTGGAGGGCATAACTCTCCCTTAATATTAATATAACGAATTAAGGCTTCGTAGTTGTATTGTTCTTTATTCCCGAGGGATTGAATTTTTTGATAAAACATGACCAATTCGCCCTGTTTTAATATTTCGATCATACGTTTCTGCGCCGATGAACTTTTAATATTGTTATCCGTTGAGTTTCTAACACTACGCAGAATGTGTTCAAAAATAGACCCCTCAAGGTTGGAGTTATTGGCCTTTGGATTAGTTGTTATCAAATGCTTACCTGCATAAGCAAGGTAAAAAGGCCGATAGACCAATACACCAATAATGATGATGACAACCTGAAGGATTGCGCCATCTACCTGATTACCCATGGCCAAATATCCACTAAAGACCGGCGGCGTCATCCAATTAACGATACTCACTACCGGAGATACCACCCCTAAGGTAATGCAGGCATACACCAACACAAAACTGATCAGAGGTAGCAAGATAAAGGGAATGATCATGATCGGGTTAAAGAGTATGGGCAGACCGAATAATAACACTTCGTTAATATTAAACATGACCATAGGTATCGCCGCAACGGCGAGCATTCTATGGTTGTATTTCCGGCTAAAAATGAGCACACAAAGCAATAAGCTTATACTATTACCCGATCCCCCCATCGACATAAATGCATCATAGAAACCTTGGCTGATAATATTAATAGAGGCTTCTCCCGCATGCCAAGCCTCAATATTCGTTAGTGTATCGGCATAAATTTGCTGTTTAATCGTAAACAGCATGTTGTGACCGTTTATCCCAACAGAGCCCAAAATGCCGAGCAGTGTTTGATATAACAACCCACCCGTAAAGGTTAGTGGGTCAAGTCCTACCGATGAGATCACTGTGTCTAGATATGTGCCAATGCGCATCACCAATTGGGACAGCAATAATGCAAGGATCGAGAAACCAAAGATATGCACTATGTACTTTGCTAATCTGGACGCAAAATCAAACGAATTAGGATCTAACAGACGAATTGGGAAACACAAATAAAACCAGTAAGTCACAATTGCACTAAGTAATGCCAGCAGTGGATTATTGGGCAAGACATAATTTGTTGATAGATCTTGATTACCCAGAGAAAGGATGTAGAACAACACCAAAGCATAAATAATGAAAATAGCGCTGGAGGCATTCGTTTTCTGTGACAAATAATAACTCGCAACAACACAGAATGTTGTAGGGTAAATGTTAATTAATATATTAGAGGCATAAAACAATAGCTCTGATATATGATTAACTTCAGCAAGTTTAAATCCATGCCCTAATAACATCGCTAACGAGTTGGCTAACGTTATTGGCAACAGTAATAGGGCTATCGCAGCAAGATCAGATAAATAGAGCTTAGATTCCCTACTCCAATTTAATACTCTTGCTGAAACCTTACATAAAATCATGATTTAAAACCTTGAGGAGTTCCCAAAAGCATTGAGTTAGATATTTCATTTTAAAAGCACCAACCCGCGCCCTTAGAAGCGAACAGTAAGGCCTAATTTATAACGCGCCTCACCTTCTGCACTAAATACTGGGTAATTATTTTTAAACTCTGGCTTCACTTCTGCAAAGTCCGATGCAACACCGAGCTGAATACTGTCTTCTTCAAATAAATTAACCACTTCAAACGTAATAGTAAGGTGCTCAGTGACGTCATAATGGCTGCTAAAATCTACTGTGCCGTATGCTTGATGCTCACGATTGCCATAGTAACCAGGTAGTTCACGGATCATGTATTCGCTGCGCCAGTTATAAGCCAAACGAGCAGAAAATGCATCAGCTTCATAGTAGCCAACTAAGTTGACTGTATGTTTGGATGAATCAGAAAATACGCCGACTTGATCGGGATAGTAGTGTGCGGGGGCGTAGGCATCAGCAAAAGTATAATTAGCTGCATAACCTAAGCCACTTCCAAAGGTATCTTGTAACTGTAATTCAATACCTTGTATCTTGCCACCCTGACCATTTGTCTTGGTGGAGACTGTCCAGCTATCTTCACCTGAATCCGGATCTATGATGCCAATACTTTGATCTAACAATTGCTCAGTCGTGATGAAAGAGCTGATATCTTTAATAAAATAGCTAGCAGACACTAAGCCCTCTGGGCTGAAGTACCATTCAACGCCTAAGTCTGCCTGCGTTGCTTTATAGGGGCTGAGGCCGATATTACCTTTATCAACGACTTCATTATTTGGAATACCGTCGGCATAACCTGAAAGCGCAGAGGCAGAAAACATATCGTCATAATTTGGACGAGAAATAACTTGAGACGCCGAGGCCCGGATAATCACATCGGGATAGAGATCATAGGCGACGTTAATACTAGGCAATAAATCACGATAGCTTGAGTTTGCTCTACTTAATTCATCGGCGTAAGAGCCATCAGACTGAAGTTCATAATAATCAGAAGCAACATCGGTTGAGATATAACGCAGACCGACATTACCTCGAATACCGTCAGATGCGAAGTTAGCCATAAGGTACAGGCCTAAGTTTTCTTCGTTAATCGTACCGTAACCCGATTTATAGACTTGTCCGTCACTATTAAAGCGGGTTATCGCCGCTTTGGCATCATTTAACATCGCATCGAGTATAGGTTTTGGCAGGGTGAACCCGCCACCGGAAGATACCGTGCCAGAGTAGTAGGCGGACGCATTTTTAGCGATGATATTAGGGTCAACAATGCCCTCAAAAGATTCTTGTTTCACATCATGAACTGCCCAGCTGACCCCAGCTTTAATCGCCGTGACTAAACCTAAGTCGACTGGCACAGTGATATCGAACTGAGCATAACTTTCTCTATCTGAGTTAGGTTGCTTGCGCAGTGACCATCCCTCGGGAGCAAGCGCACCATTAAAATCTTCCGCCCCAAATACCTTGTTCGCAATGTCGATATTAATTACGTCACCAGTCGCATCGTAAGTGCCAGCAAAATCACTCGCTTGCCCCAACCAAAAACCATAATTAGCCGTGGTATTGGTGCCGCCTTCAGATTGAGTGTTACCAACTCGCCCTTCTAGGCTGTAGTTATCAGCTTCATAGGTAAAATCCAAGTCGTATGTCTTTGAGTCCATACTGGCTTCACGTACCCAAGTTTGCGCCCACGCAGGGTTTGCATCATTAGCGTCACGGCGGTAGAAGATGCACGTCCCTGCCGCATTCCTTTGTTCACAAGCGGCCTCTTTATCATCAGGAAACATAAGAAAAAGCGAGGTGTTGGCATTGTTCGCTTGCATATCAAGGCTGATGATATTTAAGCCAAACTCTACATTATCATTTGGACGATATTGCAAAACCGCGTTAATAGCCGTGCGTTCACGCTGCTGCTCGAACGTTGTCGGAACGATGTCACCCCAACCTATATTCGATTCAACACCATTACGCTGATAGTCAGTTTTAGCATCGGCAATCGCAAAGAGAACACCGATATTTTCAGCACTGTTTTTCCAGCTGTATAGCCCTGAAAACTCAGGGTCTATCTCCTGTGAAACCGTGCCGTAGTCTTGCGTACTACTGAAGAAAATCGAATTGGCATCTAGATCGAACGGTTTACGGGTGTTAACAATGACTGTGCCACCGATTCCGCCTTCGATAAGATCCGCCTGAGATGATTTATAAACTTCAATTTCGCCAATCATTTCTGGCGGCAGTAAAGAATAGTTAAAGCTGCGATCAGTGGCTTGTTGATCAAACCACCCAGTAGAAGCAACTGAATGCCCATTTAGCAAGGTACTGGTTAGCTGATTTGACGCTCCGCGAATAGACACCTGCTGACCTTGACCAAATTGGCGGTTAACCGCAACCCCGGGAATACGTCCGAGTGATTCGCCTACGTCACTATCAGGAAATTTACCTAAATCTTCAGCTGTAACCACATCCATCACAGAATCGGAGAATCTTTTGGTATTGATAGAGGCTTTCATTGAAGCTCGAATTCCACGAACCTCTATTCTTTCAATTGGCTGTTCGATAGTCGTTTCACTATCTGGCTGAGCAGCCAATACCAAGATAGGAGATATCAAGCTCAATAATAGAGTGATACTGATTATCACTTTGCTTCTCTTAAAGATCGGGTGTTTTATTCCGATATGCTTTAATAATTTTTGTTTCTTAGTATTTATCATCTTACCAGTGGCGTCGCATATCTATCAGTTTTAGACCTAATTAAGCACAACTGCAGCAGAGGAAATAACCAGCGGTTATTTCCTTAATATAGGTGGATTTTTGTGTTTCAGGCTAGATTACAAACGAGGATTATTTCATCATCAAACTCTGTGGCGGATTCTATGCCAGCGTTAATCATTCTGACAAGCGTAATTTAACGCGTCATCGCTTTATTTCACTTTTAAAAATATAAGCTGGCTTCTATGGGGTGATAATTAGATTTGTTAGCGCTAACAGTGCTATTTTGTGCACACCTTCAAAGTTTCAAGCTTATATTTTGTCAGCTAAAGATAAGCCTCTTATTATGATAATAACCCAGTAACTTACTAAGGTATCCCATGGCATTTGAACAACTCCTCAGCGGTAAGCTTCTTCGTGAGTTTGAAACGATTTCGGCTATGGTGAAAATCTACTGTAAAGCGCACCATAAAGGAGCAGACTCTCACCCCTGTGAAGAGTGCGAAAGCGTTATCGAATATGCCCACACTCGCCTTGATAGGTGCCCCTACGGTCAAGATAAACCGACCTGCAACAAGTGCCCAGTGCATTGTTACAAACCGCATATGAAAGCCAAGGCACGTGAAATCATGATTTACGCTGGCCCGAGAATGTTGTTGCCTCATCCTATTATGGCTATTCGTCATCTGCTATCTGAACGCCATCCAGCGCCTGGTAAACCACCTGAAGCCAGCTCAAATCGCCACCGGCGCATAAAAACGGCCACAAAGAATTAATCAAGCTCTCTTATGGCAAGGTACTCCTGTCACATAAAAATTTTGTTTCTATAAACAAAAATATTTCAACTCCCTACCTTTAACATCCTTGTGCATTTGTAATTCACGACTAGACTTTTGAAAAGTAAAAGGACTTATTAAAAATCGCGTAACTAAATTTGCTCAGAAAAATACAGCATGGAGGCTGAAAACTTGGGAAAAGAAATCCTACTCGTTGAAGACAATAAGGTCATGCAGTTGTTGATGACTAAAATGCTCTCCTCACGAGGCTACGATGTCATTACAGCCATCAATGGCGTAGATGCATTGAAGCAGTTAGAACAACACCCCTCAATTCAACTAGTTCTCAGCGACTGGATGATGCCTGAGTTAAATGGCATTGAGCTATGTTACCGCCTAAAGTCCCCCGAATATAACCGTTATATTTTTTTTGTTTTACTCTCTGGGCGTGATGATCAAGAATCAATTATCGAAGGCATTAACGCTGGCGCCGATGATTTTGTCGCTAAAGAAACCAATATCAATGAGCTTGATGCTCGACTAAAAGCTGGATTTAGAAGTCTAGAACTACACAAGCAGTTAGTTGCCAAAAATTTTGAACTAGACCAAGCTTATGCCACCATACGCCAAGATCTCGATTCAGCCAGCTTATTGATCCAGCGGATGTTACCTAGCCAGAAAAAATTCCCTGGCGTTGAGCTGCACTACACTCATATACCGAGTGCTCAGATTGGTGGCGATATGCTCGGATGTATGCCGCTAGATGAAGACCATATCGCCGTTTACCTCTTTGATGTCGCTGGCCACGGAGTAAAATCTGCATTGATGTCTTTTGCAATCCAGCAAAGTATCGACTCTAGCAGCAACTCACATGTAAAACGCCAACAAGACAGCGCCCCTTTTTATAGCTTAAGAGAGCCCAGAGAAGTGCTAGCCAGGCTTAATCAAAGCTATATTAATCAATGCGATAACAACCTCTACTTCACTATGATTTACGCCGTACTGAATACCAAAACAGGGCAATTAAACTACGCCTTTGCGGGTCACCCTCCAATGATCTGGCAGCAAACATCGCAACAAATATGCCGCTTTATACAACAAGAGAGCTTTGTCGCCGGTATGTTCGATTTTGCTAGCTACCAAACCGAACAGATCCAATTGAGCGTAGGCGATCGCATATTTCTCTACTCTGATGGTATTACCGAAGCGGAATCTACAGATAAAGAACAATACTCAGAGCAAAGGTTAGCGCTGCAAATTCAACAGCTGTCCAAGCTGACAATTAGCAAGCAAAGTAACACCATAGTAGAGGAATTAAACAACTGGTCAGGCACAACACAGTTCGATGATGACATCAGCTTGTTGGCATTTGAATGGAATGGAAGCTAATCAAGGAAACAGCATGCACTTCGATATAATTGCGAAAAACCAATACACGGTGATCCGAATTAAAGAGGCTAGGTTTGACGCCAAGCTGACTGCCAGTTTCCATGTTGAACTCGGAAAACTAAAAGATAACCTACGCGAGCATTTACTCCTTGATATGAGTGATGTGCGCTTTATGGACAGTAGCGGACTAGGAGCCATCATGGGCACCTATAAGATGTTGCGCAATACTAAAATTAGCATCATTAACCCACAGAAACCGATCTTAGATTTACTCAAGTTAACTCGAATAGACAAGCTGATAGTGAGCCATGCAAGCATAGAAGATGCGCTAACAGCAAACGCTTAAAAGGATAGCTTGATGAAGGGAGTGACACTCGCCGCAGGAAAAGGCACAGAAGTACAGCCTATCTTCAATACGTCTCCCTTTTATCGCAGCGGCAATAAGGGAGGTTAATGTGAACACAAGGACGTTTTACCAACAATATTCAAGCAGCCTGGAGGCATCCCGCACTGTCGCCTCCGATATCCTGCCCTTTTGGTACTCCCTCGGCTTGGATACAGCCCTTATCGGGCAGATGGAGCTGTGCCTTGTAGAACTCGTGAATAACGTATTTGAGCATGCCTACGCTAACCTTGATGGGGCAAAGTTTGAAATTAGTTCTTACGTGAATGACACAAAACAGTTAATTATTGAAGTCGCAGATTATGGCGACTCGATACCCAAAAATCTGCTTGATGACCTACCTAAAATGGACTTTGTTGAGCCACTCGCATGCGACCCAAGCACCTGGTTACAAAGCCGTAGGGGACTCAAAATTATCCAGCAGCTTGCAGACAATATAGAATACCATTCACACGATAACTGTAACACTTTCAGACTGTTGAAAACGACCCGCTAAAGACACTCTAGTCATAACAAAATACCAGCTCTAGCAAAGACTTAACGGCTGTTAATACCAACGCAAGCAAGGGGGGAACTATGATTAAGATTGATGAATTAAAAGCACTCTGTGACGGCGATGATTCTATGCTAAATATGCTACTGACGATCTATATCGAAGAGTATGGCCAAAGTGACCACCTCATTGTTCAGAGCTATCAAACAGAAAATATCACTGAATTATTTCGTCTCACCCATGAGCTCAAAGGCATGTTCAGTAACCTGTGCGCGCAAGATGCTGTAAGCTTGGCACAAGTCGTTGAGTCGAGCTCTAAAGACGGCTCACTCCCCGAGCACACAGCAATAAACAACTTGTGTAGCGAAATCCAAACCATCAATCGCCAAATAACCGCTATCTTACAATAACCGACGCGATTCACAGTCAAAGCCAAGCTAGAACAGTTAGCCCAAAATTATTGAGCTTAGTCTTCATCAAAATACAAAACTAACCGCCAAGCTTAATAAATCAGCGTCTGAGCTTTCGCCGTAGACCAGTGGTGAAGTGACAAACTGGGCGCGATTACCTTCCTTTTGAGAGAAGATCATCTGGTATTCAATATTGATTGAAACACTTGATGTTAAGTCATATTTAACCCCTGCCGTTACCGCTTTTGACTTTCGCAGTTGATGGCTTTCACCATAAGTTAAATAGGGCGACAATTCATCAAAAGCATAAATAGCCGAGGCATACCAGTTTGCTTGTAATCGATCGGACTCAACCTCTGCTATCCACAACCAAGACCCATAGCTGTATTCCACCCCTAACGTGTAAATATCGAGTTTTTCCTCCTCTACCGAGGGAAGCTGGGTATATTTGGCTTGCATAAAGCCACTATGAATACGGTAATTAAAGCCGACTAAATCAACATAGACTCCGGTCATATATTCGGTATTAAATTGCAATAAAGCCTCACCAATCTTTACTTTATTGGCCCGCTCAAAACCATAGTAAGGAGACACAGTTAATAGCAGTTCATCAGAAATATCATAGTTCCAAGCCAAAGACAGACCATCATAAAAAGTAAACCCTAAAATACTGTCATACACTTCTTGAGGAGGCCTTATCCACGGATAAGCTTGGCCAACATAATAATATTCAGAAACCAAAAATAGCGGTAAGCGTAACCGCCCAGCTCTGACTTCAAAGTCATCAAACTCATATGATAGATAGGCCCACTCAAGCTCAGGATCGCTCCAGTTATCTTGGGTACGTTTCACCACCTGCCCTGATGCACTAAAACTATCAAACACGTCGATATCTAACTGTAAGCCAAATATGGTGTCACAGTCGTAGCAGGTATCGTCGGTAATTTCTCGACTAATAAATAGTGGGGTTCGATTATCACTTTTACTGATAGTGGTAGAGCCAAATCCACTCAATAAAATGTTGTCGGTTAACTCAATACTTGCCTGGGCAGCAGGGCAAGATAACAGGCAAGATAACGCTATAAATAATGTTCGACGAAATAACATGGCTACTCTCCCTGTGGCACGGTTATCAAAATATTAACTTCTTTGGGAACGGAGTCGATGGGGGCATAGGCTATTCCGTTGGGATTATCGTTAAGCCATTTTAAAATCTGCTTAATATCATCACTGTTTAATTCTTCGGGGGGAGTACCTCTTCCAGAAAATGCAAGCCCAGCCCAATAGCCGTTCATCTGCGATACGGATTTACCGAGTAGCATTTTATAAAAGTCTTCTCTGTGGATGGAAGTTTCAGGGAGGTCTACTAGGATAATTTTTAAGCTACCGGATATTTTCTTACTTTTACCTCGATAAAGCATTCTAGCCTTGCTTTTACTTAATGGCGGCAACTCATCGTTAAGACTGAAAATAGCAAACTCTACGTCGCTGTTATCATCGACATTAGCCTCTACAGCTTGAGAAGGTGAAGACGTACACACAAGTAACAACATAATACAGAGCTTATAACTGACAAGCTGAACCCGTTCGTTTAATCCCTTAAACATTAAAACCCTCATTCCTTGATAGTTTTTTGTACTAAGCTGAATATAGTCAAGGCTTAGTTAAACCACAAGCTCACCACTAACTTGTTCAATTCATGGAGTAGAAATGAACTTATTGAATCATATTTCAATAAAAATACGGATGTTAGCCTTGGTGTTATTGCCACTGATTTTTGCCTCATTCTTGTCTGCATTAGAGATTAAAAATCAAAGCGACAATGTTGAATCGCTAAATACCCTCAATAGCAAAATTAACTTTCTTGAATCTTTCTCTCAGTTAAACAAACAGATCAATCAAGCAAGAGAGCAGTTATTCAAACACAATATTAAGCTGTCCCTCGACTCTCTTTCTCCCAGCCTCAACAAAATAAAGCAACTGCTACCACAAGCCTTTGCTCCCAAAAATGTTGTAGAGATGGAATCCTGGTTAGATAACACTAATACCGCGCTTAAAGAGATGAATGAAGTTGACGCCGAAGGCCTAGGAGACTGGTCAGTTTGGTTCAATGAACTTCAAATTCAAGCGCTCAGTACCCTAGAGAAAGATCACTCTGGCATTAACGATGAAATAAATCAGCAACTGGCCATATTATATCAACTGCAGTGGTTATCCCTGTGGTCTACTGAGGAGAGTTGGTTAATCAAAAGGTTGCTATTAAATCGCAATAATAACGATCTCCTTAGTCAGTTGAACTCCATCACAGAGCGCCAACAACTTTTTATTGAACGCTTTATTGATATCAACGCTAAGCCGGAGCAGGTATCACTGCTACTGAGTATTTTTTCAGATAAAGCATTTGAGCAGAGCTATCAATTAAGAAACCATATTTTAAATCAACAACCACTGACTCACAGCTCCGATATCAGTTTGCCTGCATTGCAGCAGCGCCTTAATTTAATTCAATATGTTGTGAGTACCTTTTCCAGCCAGCTAACAAACAATATTCAAAGCGAAATAAGCCTATCTAAGCGCTTGATCTTGTTATTTTGCGCAGCATTATTTTGCTCTTTGGTCATTATTGCCATCATAGGTGCCAACCTATATAGACGGATCACTAACTATCTCAGCCACGTGATCAACACCATGTCGCACATTGAGGAGACTCATGACTATTCAAAGAAAATCAATGAAGCAGGGAGCGATGAATTTAGTCTTTTCTCTCATACACTCAACAAGCTGATTAATGAACGCCATCAAAATGAGCAGAAAATACTACGGGCAAAGTCTGAAGCTGAAAAAGCCAACCAAGCTAAGAGTTCATTTCTGGCCAATATGTCTCATGAAATTAGGACTCCACTTAACGGGATTATTGGTATGTCAGACATTATGGCCAATACTGAACTTACCGCTACACAAAGTGAGTACCTACAAACAATCGAGACATCATCACAGACGTTATTAATTTTAATCAATGACATACTCGATCTATCGAAAATTGAATCAGGTAAGCTTTCTATTTCTAATACTGAAGCAAACATTACCGAAGTGATTTACGACACTCTTTCGATGACACAGCCTAAAATTGCAGAGAAAAACCTAACATTAGAAGTCGAAATTGATGAACATACTCCTTACCTTGTCTCTCTGGATGAGCATCGTATGAGGCAAGTGTTAATGAACCTATTATCTAATGCCGTTAAATTTACCAACCAAGGTGGAATTAAAGTTAGCGTCTCTTGTAATAACACTAAAGATATTAGTGAAATGGTTATCAACATCGATGATACCGGTATTGGGATTGATAAAGATAAACAGCAACAGATTTTTTCTCCGTTTATTCAGGAGGATGCCACTATTACTCGCCAATTTGGTGGTACAGGGTTAGGTCTCGCTATTTGCAAACAGCTCATCGAACTGATGGACGCGGAGATCACTGTTAGCTCGGTTAAAAATCAAGGCAGTCGCTTTACAATTTGTCTGTCTCTAAACATTATCGCTCAAAGTAAACCGGAAACAGACCAATTTAAGCCGTTAACTGCAGCGATAATTTCAAATAATCCTCAACTCAATGACATCATCAACCGAGAGTGTAAACAGCTGGGGTTTAGCCTTAATTACCACTACCAATCATGTTTTGATTTACTTCAAGATAAACAAAAATTCGACCTATTGTTCATCGATAACCAATCAGCAACCAGAGATGCACTGGCTCCCCTGTCCGAGCTGCTCAAACAAAAAAATATTTTCATCATTGCCATTAATTCACTGGCAGAAAAACGCCAACTCGATAGCATTGATGCAATAGTAACGATCCCCCTTTTCGGTAATCGTTTTAAAAATGCCATTAATAACGGGGCAGAAAGTCGAAAATTAAGACAAAAAAGTCTATCCGACGATATTGAGAACAGCAGTAACAAACCTGTAGTACTCGATAAAGCTAATGTGGTTATTCTGATTGTAGAAGATAACCTAGTAAATCAGAAAGTGGCCTCTTTACAGCTCAAACAGGCGGGTTTTGATTTTATTATTGCGAGTAATGGCCAAGAAGCCTTTGAATTTATTAGCGCCGGCAGAGCCTTCCACGCCATTTTAATGGACTGCATGATGCCGGTTATGGATGGCTTTACGGCAACCGAAAAAATCAGAGAGTGGGAAAGTCTACATTCTCAGCCAAGGTTACCTATCATCGCACTAACTGCGAGCGTACTCGACCAAGATATTCAGAAGTGTTATCAATCAGGTATGGATGATTACCTCGCAAAACCCTTTAAAAAAGAGGCGTTACTACATAAGCTTAAATCAATATCTAAACAGGCCTGTTAATTTGTTATCGGCAATCACTATCCCCTTTAACAGCCATGACATTAAATAGCGGCTTTAATCTCTAGTGAGGTTGATGTTATAGACATGGGCTGGCTATGACTAAAAATTCAACACTTGCATCTGGGATAGTAATACGTTGAAATGAGATTAGCATGAATGAATTTAGTGAGTTTTTCTCTCAAGGTTATTGGTGGCTCTCATTGCTTGGCGGTCTACACTGCCTAGGGCTAGGCTTGTATATCCGCTACATTTATACAGAGCAAAGTGGTAACCATAAGATTCTGGGTGGCATTTTCAGTTTAATGGCGCTGTATTTTTTTACTGGGTTACTCAACATTAATAACGCTCCTGCGCCCATCCACTTACTTTTTATCTTAATTATTCCCGTCTACTTTTTAATGATGCCCCTGCTCTACCTCTATTGCGACCGCAGCCTTAATGAAATCAAACGACCAATCGGTTTTTCACGTCACTTCTACCCCGCCGTTATCATCGCTATTATTGTGGTATTAGCCACCGGTTACCGAATCATCTTTGAGCATAATTGGCCTGAAATTAAACTGAGTCAGCCGCCGACTCTGACTGATTTAAGCCTCTTAGGCATACTCCTCCCTGCCATGCTATTTGTTCAGACTGGGATCTATTTTTATTACATCATTAAAATGCTTAGCCGCTATCCCGGCCGAACATCAAGAGTGCATCAAGATAGCCTCAAAGATATTAAGTTTCGCTGGTTGTTGGTGCTAACTCTCGCGTTAATGGGTAATTGGCTTATCAGGACGGTATTGGTGATCTTGCCTTTTTACTTCGGCGATAGGTTTATTGCTATCAACCAAGCCGCAACCAAGTTAGCCCTATTATTGACTGTCTATATATTGGCTATTTACGGTCTCAAGCAGATCACCCGAGCTGCCTTTTTGCGCGGCAAACTCACTCAACAACATCCGAAACAACCGATGCGGAGCAGCCAACAGTTACTTAATTCTGAAGAGCTCGCTTATTTGCAGCAGTTAATGCAGGAGGAGAAAGAAGAGGATCAGAAAAATAACCCGCCATAGGCTTTGCTGAAGTCCACGGCGTGATAAGTCTATATTTGTTAGGCTTTACAGCCATGTAGGAAAATTTTAATCGCTTGCGCCGAATACTGCTTAATTTCCTCTTCCGAAGGGACACCTAACCCCAAGACCACATCTTGGTAATAATCGCCTCGCAAAAGCCCAATTAACTGACTACTTGTCTGGGCAGGATCGTCAATATTCAGCTGTCCTTGAATAGCCTGCAGTTGTAAAAAATCACTCAACATTTGATAAAAACGATGGGGCCCACGAGATAAGAAAAAATCCACCAGCTCTTTATCTCGGCGAGACTCAGTCACAATAATCCGATATATATCGATAATAGGCTGAGAACACAAAGCCTTAAGGTATTCGTAACCAAACTGATTAAGCTGTTCAGCTAAATCCGCTTGAGCATCAAATTGAAAAGCACTGCCCACCTGTTCGGTACAGCGAGTGACCACCTGAATCAAAATTCCGCGCTTACAACCAAAATAACTATAAAGGGTCTGCTTAGAGCCACCGCACACCTCAATAATTTGATCTAGACTCGTGTCGGCGTAACCCTGCTCAAAAAAAAGCTGAGTCGCTACGTCGATAATTTTTTCTTGTTTCTTTAGCGTAGATGGACGCATTCAAGTACCTCTCCTGTATGAGCCTAATTAGAACAGGTCTGTGTTATTCATGCAATTTAAGCCAAGTAACCCATAAGCTTGCTCAAGGCTAATTTGCGATCTCAAACGATCTTTTATGAACCTTGGTTAAAATTTAACTTGATCTAGTTATACCAAATAACTTATCGTACCGTTCAGTACAGTACGATAAGTTAATGAGAAAATATGAACGCCAAAATTAAAGCCATCGTTATCGCCCTCGCCTTAGTCACGACTCTTGCAATGACGGCTAACACTTTTGTCAGTAATGCTGATACCGAAAAAACCGATAACGCCTATGTTCATGGTGAGATCACCCAGATAAGCGCTGAGGCTTCTGGTCGAGTCACAAAAATATTTGTAACAGATAACCAAATGGTAAAAGCCGGAGACGTACTGGCAATCATAGATCCGAGAGATTACGTCGCCCGACGAGACCAGGCTAAAGCGGCGTTAGCCATGGCGAGTGCATCACTCGATAGCAACCAGAGTCGCACCGCGCTACAACACGTCAATATCGACGAAACTGCGGCTCATTTGGAGGTCGCAGAGGCGAACCATGACTTCGAGCAAAAGGAGCTAATTAGGTATGCAAAATTGGTTAAGACCGATGCTGTCAGCAAAACACAGCACGATGCGCAAGCGAACAAGACTCGCATAGCCAATGCCAACCTTGAGGCGGCTAAGTTTAAGTTATCAGCAGCCAAGCAGCAGCTTATTAACCTAGAGACAGATCGCACTCACATTCTTGCACAGCAGCAACAAGCACAAGCAAGCTTAGCGCTAGCCGAACTAGAACTGCAAGATACCCAAATTCTAGCGCCGATCTCTGGCCGGATCGGTAATCGCGCCCTACAACTCGGTAAGTTTGTCCAAGCAGGTTCTGGCGTATTGGCCATTGTGCCAACCGATGAATTATGGATAGAAGCCAACTTTAAAGAGACCCAGCTAACCCATATTCAACCTGGGCAAACCGTAGAGGTAGTACTGGATATGTTCCCTGACTCAACACTCACTGGCACGGTGAGCAGCACTTCGCCATCAACAGGTGCACAGTTCAGCCTCTTGCCTCCTGACAATGCCACCGGTAATTTCGTCAAGGTGGTGCAGCGAGTACCAGTAAAGATCAAACTGATGATCCCGTCGGCATTAAAAGGCCGAGTCGTTCCAGGGCTATCGGCAGAAGTCACGATTAACACCAATAGCACCAATAGCACCAATAGCTAAGTCTTTCACTTACTCAGAGTTAATGCCATGAACCGCCGCCTCGAACTTATGCTAATTGTGACCCTGGCAATGATCCCATTTGGCATCACCTCGGCTATCTACAATGCCAGTGCCAGTAACATTGCCGGAACATTAAGCCTATCGGCTGACAATGCTTCTTGGTTCAATATTGCTTATATCTTAGCGCAATTACTGACCCTGCCTTTGGCCTCATGGCTAAGTTACCGCATAGGCGCAAAGCGCCTGCTAACCATGGGCACCGCTCTTGGCTTGTTAAGCAGTTTACTATTAGGTTTTAGCAGCAATGTCGTGGGGCACTTTATTGGCTGGGGCGTTATCGGGATTGCAGCAAGCTGTATGTTAGTGGCAGTGCAGGTGTTGGTGCTGCGTAACCTGTCACTTAAGGACATCGCTATTGCTGAAGGTTGCATGATGCTAATGACAACTCTGCTACCTATGGGCGTCTACCCTTGGCTTATCGCCGAGCTAGCCGAGAACGGCTTATGGCAACTCACCTTTGCGGCACAATCGAGCCTTTACCTGCTCATTTTAGCTTGGTTATGGTTACGGCCGCTCGATTATATCGACACGACGCAGCGACTGAAATTTAACGCGCTACAAGCGATTACCATGAGCGCTGCCATCACCGGGATCACGCTAATCTTGATGCGTGGCCAGTACTATAACTGGTTCGATAGTCCAGAGTTTACTCAGATGACTCTGGTCACCGTGGCATTGATTCTCTTATGTGTATTCGTTATGGCGAAGCAGCTTGGTCGTGGCGAGTTCATTCGTAGCGATGTATTAAGCCCGCTAAAGAATAAAGTGTCGATGTACAACGCTGCCCTTGCAGGCTTTGCCGTGCTTGGCACTTCTATGCTGATCAGCGTTTACCTTGGCAGTGTATTGCGCTACAGCCATAGCGAGCAAGGCTGGCTGCAAGTGCCCGCTTTTTCCAGCATGTTTGTCGGCTTACTTATTAGTATCTGGATCTGTAATCACCCAAGACTCAAACCCGATGCCGTGGTGCCCATTGGTGTGCTAATGATCTTGCTCTCGAGCGTCTCGCTATCAGGTAGCAGCGCCAGTAGTGGCGCAAGTGATATGCTGCCAGCATTAATCTTACGCGGGCTTGGCGTCGGCTTGCTCAATGTCACCGTGTCTATCTCTATTTTATCGAGTTTTAAAAAAGAGCATATTTCACAGGGCGTAAGTTACTTCTACCTCTTTAGAACCTTAGGGGGTCTGATGGGCATGGCGTTGTTCTCTAGAATGATGAGTATTGAGTCCACCAGCACCATGGGTGTGCTAGGCGAAAATTTCAATCAAATGAACAGCAATTTCATCCAGTATCAAACGGCCATGACTCAAGTCTTGAACCAAGGGATGTTGGAAGCCACGCCAGAGCGAGTCGCGAGCTTGCTTTCCAGCCAACTGCAACTACAAACGGCAGCCGTTGCAGGAGGCAATAATTTCCAGTGGTTTATTATCTCGCTGTTTGTGCTTGCCCCTATCTTGATCATAGGTAAAAAGTTAGTGGCAAAGTCTGCTAATCAGTAGCCGGAAGATTAACTAAGTCTGTTTTTGATTTATCACAAATAAACACCATTGAATGAATTTTTTTCATAGCCAACCGCGTAAAAGTTACGCTAGTGTATTAGCCCTTATTTCAAGAAAACATCAAAAAAATAATAATAAACGCAAGTTAACTTATTGAAGGGTAGGAATTAATACATGAAACAAACACACACGCTATCGTTGCTTGCTGCCGCGCTGATCGGCAGCAGTTTCTCTGCCATGGCGGTAGAGAGAACGCACGACATCAGCATTGATGACTTCTTTGATATCGGTAATATGGGTTCGGTGACACTTAGCCCTAATGGTAAGCAAGCTGTGTGGTTAGAATCACGCTGGGACAAAGAGCTTGATAAGAGTCAGCGTGATATATGGCTGCTCAATACCAAGTCACTTCAATCAAAGCGTCTGACCTTCACCAACGAGAGTGAGTCTAGCCCGCAGTGGAGCTCTGACGGTGAGTATGTTTATTACCTAGGTAAAATAAAGCAAGAAGGTGCAAAGGCGCCTTATAACGGTAAAACCCAAGTGTTCCGTTTATCCGTCAGCACTGGCGATAGCCAACCTATGACTAAAGAAGTTGAAGGCGTCAATGGCTTTGAACTTAGCCACGACGGCAAAAGCTTGTATTTTCTAACCACTAAAACCACAACCGATAAAGATCAGTGGGCAGCAATGCGCGCCGATCACAGCGCTCCAAAGTATGGCCACGGCGAACAAAAAACCAATCCACTATATCAGCTCGACCTTGAGCATTTTAAGCAGACATTACTCCTAGATGACGATAAGGTTGTTTGGGAGTTTAAGGTTAGCCAAGATGGCAGCAAGATAGCCCGTATCACCACCACAGATAACGAACTGGTGTTCTTAGAAGGTTGGTCTGATGTTGAAATTTTCGATACGACCACCCAGCAGAACAGCGTGCTGGCAGACACCCAATGGCGTGACAATGCCCCTTCGCCTTATGGCTGGCTGCTCGGCCTTGCTTGGCAAGACAACAATACCGAATTAGCGTTTAGAATCGATTTCGACGGTCATCCAGGCCAGCTATTTATTGCCGATGCCAAAGCCACAGATAAACCATCGCTTGAGATCTCTCGCCCAGGCGATGTGACACTGAACTCAAGCGATCTTACTTGGCGGCCAAACAGTGATGAGATCTGCTATCGCGGCGCCGATCATGGCCGCGTCAAACTGTTCTGCACTGAAATCGATGATGGCGAACAAGGCGATACTCGCAGCGTAATTCCCGGTGACATGGTGATCGGTAGTTATAGCTTTAGTCAAAATGGTAAGTCCGTCGCTTTTAGCCATAACGGCTTAGATCATTTCTCTGACATGTTTATTGCAGATGCCAACAGTAGCCGTGCTAAGGCTAAACGTATAACCAATATCAATCCACAAGTTGATAGCTGGAAACTGCCGCAGGTCTCTATTGTTAAATGGACGGCGCCAGACGGTAGTGTGGTTGAAGGCATACTCGATCTACCGGCTGGATACAAAAAAGAAGATGGCCCCTTGCCATTAATCGTGCAAATTCATGGGGGGCCAACATCAGCGACGCCTTATGCCCTGCAGCATAGATCTTACGGACGTTCGACCTTCACCGCTAATGGATGGGCTCTACTTTCACCTAATTACCGTGGCTCTACGGGCTATGGCGATAAGTTCTTAACCGATCTTGTTGGTCGTGAGCATGATATCGAAGTCAAAGATATCATGGCTGGCGTTGATCAACTTATTAGCGATGGTGTCGTTGATGGTGACAAGATGGCCGTGATGGGCTGGAGTAACGGCGGTTATCTCACCAATGCGATTATCAGTACCAATAATCGCTTTAAAGCCGCAAGCTCTGGTGCCGGCGTATTCGATCAGCGCCTGCAGTGGATGCTTGAAGATACTCCGGGGCATGTGGTCAACTTTATGGAAGGACTACCTTGGGAAAAGCCTGAAGCTTATGATCATGGATCGTCTCTGACTCATGCTAACAAGATCAAAACCCCCACATTAATTCATATCGGTGAAGGCGATCAGCGCGTACCGCTTGGTCATGCTCAAGGTCTCTATCGTGCGCTGCACCACTACCTCAATGTACCTGTAGAGTTAGTCGTTTACCCCGATGAAGGCCATGGTTTAAGTAAATACCAGCACCGTAAGGCTAAAATGGAGTGGGATCAGAAATGGTTTAATCACTATGTATTAGGCCTACCTGTCGAGTAAGCAACTCTGTTTATCATCGCTTAACCAAATCTATAAAAGCGCCTGTTGGCGCTTTTATTTTAACTAACAACCATTCATTAAAGCCATTCACTTTCTGTTCAGTAAGGCTATGCTAAGGTTTAGCTAGTTTGTGCAATGGGGAAAATGGAATGAGGAGAGTCCAATGACAGCTTTTATCAAGAGAATATCCGCCTGCTTATGTCTGCTTGCCAGCGTAATGATAGCCCCACAAGCTCTCGCTGAAGACAGTTATGCTCAAGCAAAGAGCACTTTTCAGCAAGCCAGCCAACCTCAAAAGTTTTTCGATAGCGCTTATGGCTATGCGCTATTTCCGACCGTAGGTAAAGGCGGCATTGGTATTGGTGCAGCCTACGGTAAAGGCCAGGTCTATCGAGGCGGCCGATATACCGGTAATACCAGCCTAACTCAGATCTCTTTTGGTTTTCAGCTTGGTGGTCAAGCCTATAGCGAGGTTATCTTCTTCAAAGATGAGGCAGCTTATAAAGCCTTTACCAGTGGCAGCTTTGAATTTGGTGCACAAGCCTCGGCCGTTGCCATCAATATTGGCGCCAATGCCCAAGCAGGTACCACAGGTAACTCCGCAGGTGCTGGCAAAGGTGCAGCTAAAGCCGCTTATATCAATGGTATGGCTGTATTTACTGTTGCCAAAGGCGGCTTAATGTTTGAAGCGGCTCTGGCAGGCCAGTCATTTACCTTTGAAGAAAAGTAGAGACGGATAGGACCTAGGATCTAGGATCTAGGTCCTTCAAAGTTAGAACCGAGGTAAATCACATCTCTTCACATCCCTTTACAGGATAAGAATTCGTTATTTATGCCCCCATGGCACTGGTGGCAATGCCACTGGCTTGCTCAGATCAAAATCGACTCTAAAATCACGATTTTCACGAGTTAAACGGTAAGTAAATTCTTGCGGCTTAACGTACATGTGCCACACGTTAGTCACCGACACATCTAAACCATTTTCTCTAAAGTTGTTAATCGAGTAAGCATCGACGGGGAATGACTGCTCAGTAGCGGTGCCCATATCTGCGGTCATACCACCATACATAGTCACCTTGTCTTCAGATCCATCTTTATGACGGTGATCATGAGCTAAATGCAGGCCATAAGGCGTTTTCGTTATCACCCAAGTACGAGAGTGGTCATCACCCACATGAAATGGCACCTTAAGTACTGTATCGCTGCATTCACGCACGTGCATAACAAGCTTCTTGCCACTAAATGCCGAGTCAGCGCTATTGCCTTCAGTAACCGTTCCTTCAAACGCTTTGCCACAATGAGCGGCGAGATTATCGAAAAAAGCAGTCTGTTCTGAAGTCACTGCCATAGCGGGTAGTGTAAAGCTAGACGTCACCAACAGGGCGATTTGTGAGTATTTTATTGTTTTCATTATTATCTCCGAGGATTTGTGACTAACCTATCACAAAGAGATAAATTTTAACTGAAAGTTTAAAGCCTTTATAAATCAAGCTGCGCCTTGGTTTTGGCGCGATTAACGAATATAAGACAGCGCTCAATCGATAAACATGGCGTATAATCGCGCGACATTTTCCACTATCGATTAAAAGCACGATCTCGCTATGAGTAAGTACACAGCTCCCACCTTTTCAATTTCATTAGTTCATCCTAAATATTGGGGCGTATTACTCATTGTTAGCATCAGCTACCTTTGTAGCTTGCTGCCGTATGCGATTCAAATACGCTTAGGCAAGCTGACAGGTCGTATAGTGCTAGGCTTTATGAAGCGCCGCCAGCACACCATTAAGCGCAATCTTGAACTGTGCTTTCCAGATATGGGTGACGCTGAGCGCGATAACTTAATCAAACTGAATATTGAAAACACCGGATTAGCACTTTTTGAAACTGGCATGGCCTGGTTTTGGTCAGATGCACGTATTGCACGCCACATGACTGTCGTCGGCATGGAACATATCGACAAGCTGAAAGCCGAAGGACGCGGCGCACTATTGATTGCCGTGCACTCACTGAACCTTGAGCTTGGGGGGCGTGCTTTTGGCCAATTTCACAAAGGCATGGCAGTATACCGCCCTAACAACAATCCATGTTTTGATTACTTCCAGTTTAAAGGACGTTCGCAAGGTGGGCATACGTTAATTCATCGCAAGAACGTCAAGTTTATGCTCGAAGCGCTCAATGATGGTGCCTTCATGTGGTACGCCCCGGATCATGACTATGGTCGCCGTCGCTCGACTTTTGCACCATTATTTGCGGTAGAGAATGCTTGCACCACTACAGGTACCAGTTTACTTGCTGATAACTCAAATTGTGTGATTGTACCTGTGGTATTAGTGCGTAATGACGATAATGGCCATTACACCTTAACCATTAAAGAGCCGATGATTGATGAGTTTCCGAAAGGAGATGAAAACGCGGGTGCGCGTTTTATCAATAAGATTGTTGAAGCCTCGATTATGGACGCGCCTAGCCAATATATGTGGCTACATAGACGCTTTAAGAATCGCCCTGATGGCGAAGCGTCTCTATATTAATGCTAATCAAACCAAGCTGAGGTTTTTTCAGCGGCTTGGTTTTTCACCTTGTCATCGACATACATAGACACCATGGCAAGCGCGGCAGCCAAAGCACCAAGATCATCGGAAAATCCCAGTATAGGGGTTAAGTCTGGAATTGCATCAATCGGCGAGATAAAGTAAGCCAAGGCACCAAAAATCACCGTCTTCGCCCATTTAGGCGTATCTGGTCGCTTGGCGGCATAATATAAACACAGCGCATTATCTATCACTTCACGTCCGGCTTTCTTAGCAAACAGCTTCACCTTTTGCCAAAAACTTTCGTCGCTATATTCTGTATCTTGATTATTTGAAATAAGGTTATCTGAATTGTCAGCCATCATTAGCTCCAATATCAAAAAGGGAATATCCAAGATATTCCCTTATTTTAGTTTATTTAGCTAGCTTGAACATACACGCAAAGCTTACCTTTGGTGCTTTGGCGTTGTACCCCAAGCGTTCTTCTTCGCTGGGCGTTTACCTGCTTGACTAGGTTTACTCTGTCCAGGTTTAGCTTGTCCAGGCTTGCCATGAGCAGCTTTATTCTGACCCGCTTTGTTTTGGCCCGATGCATTGCCATCCGACTTATTCTGACCCGCTTTGCGATCATCAAATTGATCGCCAGAGAAGCGAGTAAAGGCTTTCTTAGCTGTGCCGTCATCTTTGCTGTTTAGCTTCTTATTGTTGCGAATCGCTTCTCGCTCTTGGCGCGTCTCTACTGGTACTAGGCAAGATGGACCATTACCAATCAACTTCTCTTTGCCCATATCAATAAGCGCTTCGCGGATAATCGGCCAACCTGCAGGGTCATGATAACGCAACAAAGCTTTATGTAACTTACGCTGACGGCCTTTTTTAGGCACCGACACCTCTTCACTGCTGTGCTTTACATTCTTAAGCGAATTCAGCCCAGTATGGTAAATGGTGGTCGCATTGGCCATCGGCGATGGATAGAAATTTTGCACTTGATCTAGCTTGAACTTTTCGCCTTTCAACCACAATGCCAAGTTCACCATGTCTTCATTGGTGGTGCCTGGATGCGCCGAGATAAAGTAAGGGATAAGGTATTGTTTCTTACCCGCTTCTTTCGAGTACTTATCGAAAAGTTCTTTAAACTTATCGTAAGTGCCCATTCCCGGCTTCATCATCTTATTGAGCGGTCCCTCTTCGGTATGCTCTGGAGCAATCTTCAGGTAGCCACCCACGTGATGGGTAGCCAGCTCTTTAACGTAGCGCGGATCTTCCGTTGCAAGGTCATAACGTACGCCAGAGGCAATCAAGACTTTTTTAATGCCTGGCACTTCACGGGCTGCACGGTACAAATCTATCGTCGCTTGATGGTCGGTATTTAAATGGCCGCAAATAGCAGGGAATACACAGGATAAACGACGACAAGTACTTTCAGCTTTAACACTAGAACAACCTAAACGATACATGTTAGCCGTTGGGCCACCCAGATCGGATATCACCCCTGTAAATCCGGGCACTTTATCTTGAATATCTTTAATTTCTTTAACGATCGAATCCTGAGAACGACTTTGAATAATTCGTCCTTCATGCTCGGTGATCGAACAGAAAGAGCAACCACCAAAGCAACCACGCATGATATTGATTGACGTCTTAATCATGTCGTAGGCAGGAATTTTCTCTTTACCATACGATGGGTGCGGTACGCGCTGATAAGCTAAATCAAATACGCCATCCATCTCATCGGTATTAAGCGGCCACGCAGGCGGATTCACCCAAATAGCGCGTTCGGCGTGCTTTTGAAATAATGCGCGCGCACAACCTGGATTCTGCTCTTGGTGCAAAATACGCGACGCATGGGCATACAAATATTTATCTTCTGAGACCTTCTCATAGCTTGGCAGCAATACGTAGGTCTTCTCCCAAGGCTTAGGTCTAGCGGGCTGAACACTGACGGCTTTGGGCGCATCATTGTCGAATATTTTTTCATCCGTAGGGCCCGATAGGTTCTTACAACCCACATCGTCGGCGCCATAGGGATTTGGAATAGGGTCAATCTTATGTAACTGATCGATCTTGCGTGAATCCATGCCCTTCCATTCAGGCAACGGCTCTTTACGAATAACCGTGGTGCCACGAATATCGTGCAGCTCACTGATAGGCTCACCAGATGCTAAACGATGTGATAGCTCCACTAAAGGTCGCTCAGCATTACCGTAAACTAAGATGTCAGCCTTGGCGTCTAAAATCACACTGCGGCGCACTTTATCTGACCAGTAATCATAGTGAGCAATACGGCGCAAGCTAGCTTCAATACCGCCAATCACCACTGGCACATTCTTAAAGGCTTCTTTGCAGCGCTGGGTATAAACTGTCACGGCGCGATCGGGGCGTTTACCACCTATGTTACCCGCAGTATAGGCATCATCATGACGCATACGACGCTCAGCCGTATAACGGTTAATCATCGAATCCATGTTACCCGCGGTCACGCCAAAGTAGAGGTTAGGCTTACCTAACTTCATAAAGTCTTCTTTGTTTGACCAATCGGGCTGCGAAAGAATACCAACTCTAAAACCTTGCGCTTCAAGCATACGGCCAATAACCGCCATACCAAAGCTTGGATGATCCACATACGCATCGCCGGTGACGATAATAATGTCGCAACTATCCCAGCCGAGCTTTGCCATCTCTTTGCGAGACATTGGCAAAAATGGCGCTGGCTTTGTTAACTCTGGGCGATATTTTGGAAAGGTAAATAACGTGGATTCTACTTGCATGGATTTGGCAGCCTAACTGAAATACAAAAATTACGCGGATATCGCACCCCATGTCACTCTCACTATGGGGACGCGGAGTATAACAGGCTACGCCTGCAAGGTGTGACTAAAAAAGCATCAAGTTGATGCTTTTTTTAGTATAGCCGCTTATCCCATAATTTGGCTGTGGGTATTACCCTGCCTGACTCTCAGTATATTTTCGTCGATAGCACAAGACTAATTGGCTTTGAGCTGGTATGACTTTAGCGCTATAAACTTGAGCCGAAGGCCAGTAAATTCACAACCACCAAAGCTAACATCACGACCCAAGTCAGTAGCATCCCCCAGAAGCGACCGAAATGATATCCACCTTGACCTTGAGTTAAGCCAATTGCATGCAGCAAGCGCGCAACAATCCACACGGCGCCAAACAGATGTAATAACAGAGCACTTGTACCATTCATCTCTGCAACCACCAATAACAGCAGAACCATGGGTGCATTTTCAAGCAAATTGGCATGTACTCGTTGAGCTAAGGTTAGCGCTTCATTGCCCGCACTACCTATGCCAATCTTATGAGTTCGTCTTAGTGTTATCACCCTATAAGTCAACACAATAGCGAGTAACGCGGTAAGGCTGATATACAGCCCTGATATGGCAAGTGGCATTTTATATCCTGTTAAATTTTGCAGATAAAACCATAGCATTACAATTGCGGAACATTATGTAAATAAATGGCAACTTTTTTCGCTCAAATAAGGTAAGATGCGCTCGTCAAATTATGGCAAATAAATAGCTGCGACTAACAACCAATAAAAACAACATAAGCAGCTGTTTAATAAAACAATCCTGAAGTCACCTATAGCGAATATCATAGTGGATAATCAAGAGTTCTTAGAAAAGCGCCGTTTTATTATTAGACTCGGTAAAGCACTGCATAAATTTGGCACTCCAGCCTACCGTTTAGAGACCCACCTACAGGGTGTCTCTAATGTACTTGGGATCGAAGGCTATTTTTTGATATCGCCAACGGCGATGACCTTTGTACTGCAACACGATGAAGACCAAGAATATAACCACGTTGCTCGGGTTAACCCAGGTGAATTAGATTTAGGCTCCCTCGCTAGAACAGATGAACTAGTCGAAGAGCTAATGTCAGGTCAGCGCACACTCAGTGAAGCACTCGAACGCTTAGAAGAGATTTCCAATAAGCCTAATCCATATGGCACTAAATTAACCCTGCTTGCTTTTGGTACCTCAGCCGGAGCGTTTGCAATGTTGATGGGCACCAGTTGGAACGATGTCTTTTGGTCAGGCATGTTAGGCCTAATGGTTTATGGCTTAGTGTATCGCGCCGAACGCTCTAAGCGCATGGCTGAAATGCTTGAACCCCTCGCCGCGATTTTATGTGCCATTGCAGCCTACGCGATTGCCAAAGTCGATCCCTCGGTTAATATTCCAGTGGTGATATTGTCAGGCATTATTATCTTTATCCCAGGTTTAGCGCTCACCCTTGGCTTAGCTGAACTGGCCGCACGCGATCTTATCTCCGGTACCGCTAGAGTCATGGATGCCTTTATGCTGCTGTTTAAGCTGTATTTTGGGGTCATTTTAGGTATGGCAATAGGTAAAGCCTTGTTTGGTGAAACAACGTATATTCCACCCGAGTCATTACCGCAGTGGGGGATTTGGGCCGCGGTACCAATATTGTCGACGGCGCTAGTGATTATCTTTAAAGCCCGATTGAAAGACTCACCTTGGGGCATTATGGCGGGGATTGTGGCATTTTTCTCTGCCATGTTGGGTGGGATCTATTTTGGCGAATCTATCGGCATTTTCTTTGGCGCTTTAGCCGTGGGTATTTATTCGAATTTATTTGCACGTTGGATGAAAGCTCCTGCATCTATCGCCCTCCTCCAGGGTATTGTGATCTTGGTCCCTGGTAGCAAGACCTATATTGGCCTCAACACTCTAATCCTAGGCGAGACCATTTTTAATCAATCTCATTTAGGTATTCAAATCTTCTTAATCTTTATGTCCATTGTCGCCGGTTTAATCTTCGCCAACGTGGCCGTGCCACCAAGACGTAACTTGTAGCCAGTTTTCATTAACAGAGTAAAAAGAGTGCTATTAGCGCTCTTTTTTATTGCGCGAAATCATTTTCTGATTAAGTAAAACTGCCTGTTATGACTTGACTAATCTACACTTACGCTGTGTTATTGTTTTGTTACACCTTAGCCGTTATTAATTCTCGCCAAGGAGTAGAGTGACATAATGAAGCGGGTTTTCAGCATCACCTTAGTGTTCTTTTTTAGCATCCAGATGGATGTTGCTTCGGCTGAAAATAAAACTGCAGTTCCTGATAACAACCACGCTGAAGATTACGAGCAAAAAAAACCGACCAAGAATATTGTGATCAAGAGTAACGATATTTTTGATCTCTCCGACCCCGATACTTTTTTCATTCATCGTTGGGCTAACTACCTACATATTAACACCCGAGACTCAGTGATCCGCGACAAACTTAGCTTTTCAGAAGGAAATGAAGTCAGCCAAAAGGACCTAGACGAAGCACAACGTATATTGCGCTCACAGGCCTATATTCGTGACGCTAAAATTAGTTACTCGAAGCCCGCTCCCGATGCAGACCTTGCAGATGAAGGCGAAAATATCTTAGTCGAAACTTGGGATAACTGGTCACTGTTACCCACCTTTAGTGCCAGTCGTAGCGGCGGTGAAAATAAGTTTTCCATCGGTATCAAAGAGGATAACTTGCTCGGCTACGGTATTCGTACTCGTATCAAATATCAGTCAAATGCCGACAGAACGGGTTACAAATTTGGGGTTGAGGCACCATTTAACTACATAAAATACGCCACTATTGCCGCAGAGTTTTACGATAATAGTGATGGTCAGGCTAAACATGTTTATTTTAATAAACCATTTTATACCTTAGATGGCAGCCATATGTATTCCGCCGAATACCTAGATGATCTCCGTGTCGATACCCTTAAACAAAACGGGATGGATATTAATGAGTTTCAGCACTCCGTTTTCTACAACAATGCCCGTTTTGGCTGGCTGATAAACCACAATAGCGAGGAAGTTTCTCGGTTTATTACCGGGATAACTCAAGATAGGAACGAGTTTAACCATATCGATAGCTACCCCACCTCTGAGCTACCGCAAGATAGGGACTTTCTCTATCCATGGCTTGCTTATCAGTACTTAGAAGATGATTTTAAAGTCCTCAAGAATGTGCATTTAATTAATTATAACGAGGACTTTAACTTTGGTTGGCAACATTACTTTAAGCTGGGTATTGAAACCCGAGACCTAAACGACAGTTCACCGATTGGCTACCACGTTAACTGGCAATCGAGTCGCGGTTACCAAGGTAAGGATCAACTGATTTTATTTGAGATGGATGGTGAAGGCGTATTTGCCACCAGCCAAAAAGATTTCTATAAACTCAATGTCGCTGCCGAGTATTTTTATCATATCAGCCCCAAGTGGACTGCCTATTCGAAGCTCAGATTAAGCACCTCACAAAATAACTACTTGGACGAACCCTTTGCTCTTGGTGATGACACTGGGGTTCGTGGCTACCCCAATGATTACCAATATGGTGACAATCAATGGGCCTTTACCGCAGAGATAAGAAACTATCCTAATATTAATTTATACCAATTAGCGGAACTCGGTTGGGCCGTATTTACCGATGTGGGTCATGCATTTGGCGGCGGGGATGAAAATAACGATGTGACTTCGCCAATTGGTAGCGTAGGCATTGGTGCGAGGATTTACTCATCAAAATCAAGCTACGGTAATGTCGCTCATATTGATATAAGTATGCCATTCACCTCCGGGGTTGAAGTGAATAGTTGGGAATGGCGCTTTCAGGTGAAAAATCGCTTTTAAGCGCCC
This sequence comes from Shewanella sp. 125m-7, assembly GCF_052977045.1. Taxonomy (NCBI): domain Bacteria; kingdom Pseudomonadati; phylum Pseudomonadota; class Gammaproteobacteria; order Alteromonadales; family Shewanellaceae; genus Shewanella; species Shewanella sp. 125m-7. The sequence continues at coordinate 49,367 of NZ_JBRILQ010000021.1, read as the reverse complement.
TGTTAATCCAACAATTAGACATTACTACTTATCATCGAAAGACTTAATTTTTGCGATAACCGCATCTTTCTGCTCTTGATTTTCCAGCCTATAGATCCGTTTAATCTGTGCCTTCATCATAGGTTCATCGAGTGTTGATACTGAGTCAAATCCAACTGAAACTTGACCCATTGTCGAGCTGACTAATAAGCCTTGAGCAAAATTAAGATCGTTCAGACCACTGTTTAATATCAATAAATAGCTCTGTCTAGGTCGAGAATTAACAATAATTGAGTATCTATCGATGCTCTCCCAGCCATCCATACGAAAGTTGTCTATTGAATTGACCTGCTCAAGCTGAGGGAAGGTGTACATTGCCGCGCGCTCTTTACTTGCTTCACTTGAAGCGCAGCCCGCAAAAATGGCGACACACAATAGTACAACGACTTTAAATAAACGCATAAATTCATCTCCTTAATAACAGCATTAACTATAGTGTTTATACAAAGAAACGGCGAAAACTAAACAGATAAAAGTAAGCGAGAAATAAAGTTTAGTCGCATTAAACCCCATTGTCAGCTAAGTGATAATCCACTTTAAGTCTGGTAGTTTTTAAATCAATCTGATTTAATGTTCTACAAATAGAGCCACTCTGCTTGGAGTCCATATCTTTAATTTCGACTGCACAACGTGCCAAGGTTAATCAAGCCTAAGCAGAACTCAAAAATAACACTGGCTATCATGCTGGTACTTTTTATATGTCAATTTTTTGCAGCAAGCTCAACATTTTCAGTACAGTATCCCAACGGTGAACATCCGTTTGGACAAGCTATTTATCACCACCATAACCATGATGTGATTCAATCCTTAAATGCCCACTCCCACGCGCCAAGCGTATTTAATGCGACCGAAAGCATTACAGCTTACTTTGTTATTGATGATACTGTCGGTGATAACAGCCTGAGCCATACAGAGTCCAACCTCATAGCGGATCATGAACATGCAAATCATGGTCACACGCCATCTGACTTACCTGCAGAATCCCATTTTTCGAGTCAATTTATTCATTCTGATACCGTCAAAGATGATGAATTTCATTATCTAAATAACCATTACGCCCCCCCCATCCCGCCTCCGCACGGCCAATAATTTATTTCGAGAGCGACTGTGTCGACACTCAAGCTCGAGCACACAATACGGTGTATTTGAATATATCTAGATGTGCTTAATAAAAATAAATAATTGGAGTACTTAGCAATGAGCCAACCTTTGGTGATAGCCATTAAGTTTATGGTGATCCTATGCGGGCTTTTCGCCTCTTTTTCACTACTCGCTCATGGTGTCGATGAAGATACCAAGCAGTTTTTAACCCTTAATCAAGGGGTATCAATTCTGCCCTTTATCTATATCGGTGCTAAACACATGGTCACCGGATATGACCATCTATTGTTTTTGGTAGGAGTCGTATTTTTTCTTTATCGCAGTAAAGACGTTTTGCTCTATGTCACCTTATTCACCATAGGTCATAGCATTACACTATTAATTGGCGTTTTTTATGATATCCAAGTAAATGCTCACCTTATTGATGCCATCATCGGTTTATCTATCGTGTACAAAGGGTTTGATAACTTAGGTGGGTTTCAACGCGTATTTGGCTTTCAGCCCAATACCAAAGTTGCGGTGATGATATTTGGTCTATTCCACGGCTTTGGTTTAGCAACCAAAATTCAAGAGTTTCAACTACCTAAAGACGGGCTTATTGCTAACATCTTGGCCTTTAACGTGGGAGTTGAGATCGGCCAGTTTTTAGCCTTAGGGTTAGTACTCATTTTAATGAATCTTTGGCGACGCCATAAAAGCTATCTGGAGTTTTCGGCAACGACCAATACCCTATTGATGAGCTGCGGCTTAATGTTAGTTGGTTTCCAGTTAACCGGCTATTTCACTCGTTAATATGGTAATCAACCAGACCTCCAACACAGATATAATAACAATTGTAGGAATTAAAAATGAAGCATAATAATGACGCCAACTCCCAAATACAGAATCCGATCCCAGTGCACTCAAATGCCACCCTCTTTAAGGCAAGTGTTTGTGCAACGGTTATCGCAGCGGTGCTATTAGTCACCGCTATTTTACCTGCTGAATACAACATCGATCCAACGGGCATCGGCCAAGCAATGGGATTGACTAAAATCGCCCAAGCGACATCACCTCAAACGGAGAAAATCACGTTGTTCTCCGTCGCTAATGCTACAGAGCCTAGCACTGCAAGCATACTCAGTATTACTATCGCACCAACCGTCGCTGAAATTAAGCAAGTAAGAGCTGCTGAACCCGGCATGCGCCAAGATAGTATTGATATTGTTGTTGCCGCAGGTAAAGGGCTGGAATACAAGCTATTGATGAATGAAGGGAAGCATTTAGAATACGACTGGCAAACCGATGGCGGCGAACTGTATTTTGACTTCCATGGCGAACCACAAGGAGACTCAACAGGTTTTTATGAGAGCTTTGCTATCACGACAGCCAGCAAGATGAAAGGAACACTGACAACACCGTTTTCAGGTGCTCATGGATGGTACTGGAAAAACAAAACTGATAACCCAATTACGGTGACACTATCGACCAAAGGCGCCTATCTCATAAAAGGGTAGCCTCTATGTTGTACAGCCTGCACTAAAAACAAAGCCCGACTAGCGGTAGCTAGGCGGGCTCGCATCTGTCTGCCGCTATTGTGCCCCCTAAAGAATCTCTATTAGTGGCTGTGTCCTTGTGAAACATTAATCATCATCACGCCAGCCGCCACCAGCACCATACCAATCCACGCCGTCATATCTAAATGCTCGCGATAAAATAGCGCCGACAATAAAGTCACAGTAACAATGGCCAACCCCGCCCAAAGCGCGTGTACTACACCAACAGGCATGCCCTTCATCGCTTGGCCTAAAAAGATAAATGCCGTTAGGTGGCCTAGAAGCACTAAAGCGGCAGGTAACGGCTTACTAAAACCATCGGTGGCTTTTAACGCCACATGAGACAAGGCTTCTGCCACCACACCCAGAAAAAGAAACATCCAGCTCATTTTATTACCTTAATTGTGCTCCGCAATTGTTTGCAAAGGCGTTTAAAATCAATATCCGTATTATATTTTCCTGATAAATAATGATAATCCCCCTTCAATACAAATCACTTTTACTCTTGGGTAATAATCTTTTTAAAGGTAATAGAAAAGCCGCCCTATTGGCGGCTTATAGCGTCGGTATTTCGGGTGAAAATTGCATTTTACTTCGCTAAATGCTCGGCATGAAAACGTAAGTGGTTTTCAATGAAGCTAGAGATGAAGTAATAGCTATGATCATAACCTTCTTGCATATTTAGCGTTAGCGGGTAGCCGCTCATTTTAGCTGCGGCCTCTAGTATTTCTGGCTTTAACTGCTCGATAAGAAAGTCATCAGCCTCACCTTGATCAACTAAAGCTGGTACAAATTCAGTCGCTTTACGCATCAATAGGCTGGCATCGTAATCAACCCAAGTTGTGGTATCACGGCCTAGATAGGCTGTTAGTGCCTTTTTGCCCCAAGGGCAATTTACTGGATTTGCAATCGGGCTAAATGCCGACACAGATTGATAAGCCTGTGGGTTACGCATGGCAATCACCAACGCACCGTGGCCACCCATAGAGTGACCCGCAATAGAGCGCTTATCACTCACCGGGAACATAGACTCAATAAGCGCAGGCAATTCATTAACCACATAATCGTACATGCGGTAATGGCGATTCCAAGGTGCTTGGGTAGCATTGACATAAAAGCCCGCGCCTTTACCTAAGTCGTAACCCGCATCATCGGCAACATCATCGCCTCGTGGGCTGGTATCTGGCGCAACAATCGCAATACCCAGCTCTGCAGCCATTCGCTGTGCGCCGGCTTTTTGCATAAAGTTTTCATCGGTGCAGGTTAGCCCTGACAACCAATAAAGCACGGGAACTTTCTTACCATTTGACGCTTGAGGCGGCAGATAAACCGCAAATCGCATGGCGCAATTTAGGGTTGTAGACTGGTGGCTATATTGCTTATGCCAGCCGCCAAAGCTCTTATTGACACTGATATTTTCAACGGTCATTTAATGCCGACTCCTATAAATTTTTACATCGAGAGCTATCAAGCCTCTTAAAAACAACAAGCGCCCGAAAGCGCTTGTTATTTTATATGACTTAATTACTTGTCGAAGTGGATAACAGTACGAATACTCTTACCTTCGTGCATAAGATCAAATGCTTCGTTAACTTGCTCAAGCGCCATTGTATGAGTAATAAAGTCACTTAACTTGAACTCACCTGCAAGGTAACGCTCAACGTACTCTGGTAATTCAGAGCGGCCTTTAACGCCACCAAATGCACTACCTTTCCAAACACGACCCGTCACTAACTGGAATGGACGCGTTGAGATCTCTTGGCCTGCACCTGCAACACCAATAATCACTGACTCGCCCCAACCTTTATGGCAACACTCAAGTGCGCTGCGCATGACGTTAACGTTACCAATACACTCAAATGAGTAATCAACGCCGCCATCAGTCAGCTCAACAATCACATCTTGGATTGGCTTGTCATAGTCTTTAGGGGTAATGCAGTCAGTTGCACCCAATTGACGGGCTAGGTCGAACTTGCTTTCGTTGATATCGATAGCAATGATGCGTGATGCTTTTGCCATTGCCGCGCCGATAACCGCTGACAGACCAATACCACCCATACCGAAGATAGCAACGGTTGCGCCTTCCTCAACTTTAGCGGTGTTCATTACCGCGCCCATACCGGTTGTGACACCACAACCTAGAAGACAAACTTCTTCAAGCGGCGCTTCAGGGTTGACTTTCGCTAACGAAATTTCAGGTAATACTGTGTACTCAGAGAACGTTGAAGTGCCCATGTAGTGATAGATTATCTGGCCATCTTTAGAGAAACGGCTAGTACCATCTGGCATCAAACCTTTACCTTGAGTTTCACGGATCTTCTGACAAAGGTTAGTCTTGCCAGACTTACAGAATTTACATTCGCCACATTCAGGAGTGTAAAGTGGGATAACGTGGTCGCCTACTTTAACGCTAGTGACGCCTTCACCGATAGACTCAACAATACCGCCGCCTTCGTGGCCAAGAATACAAGGGAAGATGCCTTCTGGATCGTCACCTGAAAGCGTAAATGCGTCGGTGTGACATACGCCAGTGGCGATCATCTTAACGCGCACTTCACCTTTTTGTGGTGGCATTACATCTACGATTTCCATCGATAGTGGCTGGCCAACGGCCCAAGCTACTGCGGCTTTTGATTTGATTGTTTGTGCTGTCATCTTGTATTCCTACTCTTAATAAACTTTTATATACGGCGTGTCACCGCTGTGGGTATGGCAAAGATTATAACGACCTGTTCAATATTGATAATCCCATCAATAGGTAATTTACCTTTACCATATGGTAATAATCTTTAGGAAAGTGGCTTCATTATTTACTGAAGTGCTTTCTAGGGCTTGAGCTAATTCAAAGCCATGTTATAAATTAATCTCTACTGGTTTTTGCCACAGCAAATTTAACGTAGCTGGCTATCTTTACTGCCTCGGCGATTAAACAGCTGTTGCTTTGCCTGAGCACTATCGAGTTCATTTTGACAATGAACACAGAGTCGTACACCTGGCACCGCCATACGTCGAGCCTCAGGGATCTGCTCGCCACACTCTTCACAATGTTGCAGGCTAACCCCGCCAACCAGTTTACTTCTAGCGGTTGCCACGGCATCGTCGACACTGCTGTCGATTTGATCTTGCACCGCACCATCTTTTGACCATCCACCAGCCATGTTAGTACCTCTCTATGACAATTAGCGGTTACCGAGCATAAGTCGATTTAGCTGCCCATTAATCTATAGTCGAAGGCTGGGATTGCGTCTAACAATCCACTGTATTTTGCCCTTGAGTGACCAGCGCGAACTTAGATAAAGTAGCCTAGGTATGCACTACCCTGGATATAATCAGTCCGCATCACTCGGCTGCAGGTTAGCTAACCTGATTAGCGACAATGACTCACCTTTTGATGAGGCTCATTATATTTATTTCAAATAGAATGATAATTAGCTCTTAATACAAATCTCTTTTACCATACAGTAATAAAGGCTGAGTCAGCTTGTCGCATAAGGAGTCATCATGTTTAATTGGGAAGGTGTGAGTGAGTTTGTCGCCGTTGCTGAAGCAGAAAGCTTTACCAAGGCATCACAAAGATTGGGGATATCAACCGCACAAGTCAGCCGCCAAATTAGTGCACTTGAAACCAGACTGGCCTCTAAGCTGTTTCACCGCACCACCCGCAAGGTGTCGGTAACCGAAGTCGGTCGCATCTATTATCAACATTGTCGCCAAGTATTAGATGGCTTAGAAGAAGCCGAGCGTGCAATTACTAATTTGCAGACAAGCCCACGCGGGTTACTCAAAATCACCGCGCCAGTCACCTATGGCGAAATGACCATGGCGCCATTAATTAATGACTTTGCATCGCTCTACCCAGAGCTGGAAGTCAAACTCAATCTAACCAACCAAAAGTTAGACTTAGTTGATGAAGGTTACGATCTGGCGATTCGACTTGGACACTTGGAAGATTCAAGCATGATGGCCAAGAAGCTAAGCAGTCGTACCCAATATGTGTGCGCGTCGCCTAGCTATATCTCAACTTACGGTATTCCACATTCGCTGTCTGAGCTTGATCAGCACAACTGCCTAATCGGCACCATGGATTATTGGCGATTTCAAGAAAACAGCAAAACTCGCAATGTACGCGTCAAAGGCAGTTTAAGTTGTAATAGTGGCCACGCCTTAGTCGATGCAGCCATTAAAGGCATCGGCATAGTGCAACTGCCCGATTATTACGTATTGCCGTTTATTGAGTCAGGCGAGCTAACGCCTTTGCTTGAGCAAAACCGCCAACCAGAAGAGGGGATTTGGGCGCTTTATCCGCAAAATCGCCACCTCTCACCAAAGGTACGTATGCTGCTTGATCACTTAAGCCACGGCCTTAAACAAGCCTAGCACTCCCACTATTTTGACCTACACCCCAGAGCGTGGGTCAAAATGCATATGACAAAATTCAAGTAAAACGCTTAAAAATCAATAAACAATAATCCCCCACCCAGCAATTGTTACCTGTGTGCAAAAGTAATTTACCTTTTGAGCTAATTGTTCCAAAAAGAACGGTAACTATAATGAGCGCCATCTAAAGCCCTGCACTCGGTCATACCTTTCGTATCCCCTTTTAGTCCCAAGGCTCTTATCAAATTACATCGGCATCTGTTGATGCTTAGAGGAATTATTATGTCTCGTATTGTTATTGTTGGTGGCGGCGCAGCAGGCCTTGAAATCGCGAGTATGCTAGGTCGCAGTGTGAATAGCCAAGATGAAGTGATTTTGGTTGAAGGCGAAACCCACCATTATTGGAAGCCGCGGTTTCATGAAATAGCCGCTGGTACCTTTGATACCGATCTTGATAGTCTTTGTTACTTTAGCCATGGTGCTAAAAATGGTTACATGCACTACCAAGCTTGGATGACTGACGTTAATCGAGCAGCAAAGAAACTCACCGTACGTAAGCCTAATGGTGAAACAGATACACTCGATTACGACTACCTAATCATCGCCATTGGCGCGATCAGTAATGATTTTGCGACCCAAGGTGCAAAAGAGCACTGCTTGTTCTTAGACACACCAGAACAAGCCCGTGATAGCTGGCACAAAATCAGCAGTTTGCTGCGATCAGGTAAAGATTGCAGCATCAACATTGTCGGTGCTGGCGCAACGGGTCTAGAGCTCGCAGCAGAGCTTGCCAAAGTAAGTGCAGAACTGAGCGAAAATCCTTATGCAGCATGGCTTAATATCAACTTGATTGAAGCCGCCGATAGAGTATTACCAAACGGCCCAGTTAAAATGTCTGAACAAGCGCTACTGAGACTTGAGAAATATCAGATTAATGTGATGCTTAATACTCGCATCGCTAGCGTTGAAGCCGATCGCATGACCACCAGCGACAGCCAAGTGCTCAATGCCGATGTGCAGTTTTGGGCAGCAGGTATTAAAGCCCCAGACTGGCTAAAAGAGATTGGCGGTTTGCAAAGTAACTCGCTTAACCAACTGGTTGTTGAGCAAACGCTTGTTACAACCTTTGATTCATCAATCTTTGCACTCGGTGACTGCGCCGCAATTCCACAAGCAGATGGTAGCCAAGTACCACCTAAAGCTCAGGCGGCTAATCGCGCTGCTGTGCATTTAGCTAAAAACTTAGTCGCCCTATTAGAGGGGAAGCCACTCAAACCTTTTGTCTACAACGACGGCGGAATGGTGGTCGCTATCGGGCATAACTTTGCCATTAGCACCATGATGAACGACAGGTTAATCTTAAAAGGCCGCTTAGTGCGCCGCCTCTACGATACGATTTTCCGTTTACATCAAAAAACGGTTAGTGGTTACTTAACCATGTCGCGTTTGATTATTTTCAAACGCTTAAAGTGTTTGTTTAAACCCGCTTAACGACTATCTGTAACTATTATTTAGTCTAAATTGCAGACATAAAAAGCCCGCTTATCTTTCGATAAACGGGCTTTTTTGATATAAGCCATTCATTTCTAATCTCATACCGCGGACCAACTTTAATCATGGTGCCAATCATAGTGGTACCAAATAGCGAGAGCACGAAAGCCAATAGAGTAACCCTGGAAGTGAATAGCACTATTTGTAGAAAGTAGTTCGAACTCTAAACATATCTAGCAGGTATATTTTTGCCCTACACCACAAAGCAAGATTGCTTAACTGTTAACCATCAAGCAACTGTGTTAATTTTGATCGATACCAGCCTTGAACCTGCTGCAAACTAATTTACCAGGCTGCAACAAGGCTGCTACCAGAAAGAATCAAAGCACAGCCCTAGTTTGAACTCTAACTATTGTAGAGAAGGCACGTGCACAAAGGATAGCTAACCTCGAGCACGGAGTTCTTATGAAACGTATACTTTTGATTGGTGGCCTACTTCTTAGCAGCGTAACTCACCAAGCCTTTGCCGATGAACAATGTGGCAAGGTGACTATCGCCGATATGAATTGGAGCTCAGCTTCATTAATCGCTAACGTAGATCGCTTTATTTTAGAGCATGGCTATGGCTGTGAAGCTGAGTTAACCCCTGGCGATACCATGCCCACCAGCACCTCGATGGTTGAAAAAGGCGAGCCAGACATCGCGCCTGAAATCTGGAGTAACAGCGTCAAAGAGCTTATCGAACAAGCGGTCACGGACAAGCGTTTGGTTATCGCAGGCAAGTCGCTGTCGGATGGTGGTGAAGAAGGCTTCTGGGTTCCGCAGTACATGGTCGACAAAGACCCTAGCCTGAAAACCATTCAGGGGGTGATAGCCAATGTAAAAGCCTTTGAGCACCCAGAAGATCCTGACCGTGGTGCCTTTTATGGCTGCCCCGCAGGCTGGGGCTGCCAACTCTCTGCTGAGAATCTATTTCGCGCACTCAAGCTCAGCGATGCTGGGTTTGATCTTATCGATCCGGGTTCAGGAGCTGGTCTAGCGGGTTCGATTGCCCGGGCTTATGAGCGCCAACAACCTTGGTTTGGCTACTATTGGGCCCCCACGGCAGTATTGGGTAAGTACAAGATGGTAAAAGTGGACTTTGGTAGTGGCGTCGATGCAAAAGAGTTTAGTGATTGTATCTCTCAAGCAGAGTGTGCCGCCCCTAAAGTCACTATGTACCCAGCGGCCTTGGTACAAACGATTACCACTGCGGCATTTGCTAAAAAATCAACGTCTGCATTTGAATACCTTGGCAAACGCGCCTTAACCAATGCGCAGATGAATAGCTTACTGGCCTGGATGGAAGATAATCAGGCTGATGGCACTATCGCTGCCGAGCACTTCTTAATCAATCATCAAGATATTTGGCTTGAATGGGTCCCCGAAGAGGTGGCCACTAAAGTGAAATTGGCCATAGCCGATCTCTAAAAGTCACTATCAATGCGAGGCCTGCTAAGCCTCGCTTTTTTTATTCTCATCCAGATATCCCTTATAAAAATAATAGAGGTAGTAATGGCTGACTTTTCTTGGCTCAGCAAATTCCCAAAAATGGATCGCTCCACTTTGCTAGAGATCCGTAAATATTTAGACGGTGCCTTTCGGGACTTTTCACGCGAGTACGGCGAGCTTATCGAGTCTTTCTTCGATCCGCTGCTCGACTTTCTTATCTGGTTTGAAAAGCTGCTAGTGCAGTCGCCATGGTGGGCTGTACTGCTGTGCATTACCGCTTTGGTTTACTTTGCTAGCCGCTCATGGAAATTATCTTTAGGCGTTGTCATTTCATTCTTACTGATTGGCTATTTTGGTATGTGGCAAGATACCATGCGCACCCTTAGCATCATTACAGTCTGCACCCTATTGGCCATCACATTGGGTGTGCCCATTGGCATCTTAATGTCTCGCAGTAATCGTACTCAGGCGGTGGTGACTCCCATTCTGGATGTGATGCAAACCATGCCTGCCTTTGTCTACTTGATCCCAGTGGTCATGCTACTGGGTATTGGCAAAGTCCCCGGCGTTATTGCCGTGGTCATATACGCCATTCCACCGGTGATTCGCCTAACTAACCTAGGGATCCGCCTAGTAGACAAAGAAGTACTAGAAGCGGCGACGGCTTACGGTGCCAACCCGATGCAGCGTCTGCTGGGAGGTCAATTACCACTGGCCTCTCCCACCATTATGGCCGGTATTAACCAGACGATAATGATGGCACTCGGAATGGTGGTTATCGCATCGATGATTGGCGTTAAGGGCTTGGGCCAGCCAGTACTCAAGTCGATCACTAACCAATATTTCACTCTTGGGCTGTTTAACGGTTTGGCTATTGTCGCACTCGCTATCATTTTTGATCGCACCTCGCAGGCCTACGCCAAACGGTCACAAAAACATACGCGAAGTGGCCATCATGAATAACAACTCATCTAAAGAGCCACTCATTCAAATTAGAGATCTTTATAAGGTCTTTGGCAAAAAACCAAACAAGGTTATTCCGCTAGTAAAAGAAGGTTTATCTAAGGATGACATTCTCGCACAAACCGGCCATACCGTCGGCCTTAAAGCCATTAACCTCGACATTAAAAAAGGCGAGATTTTTGTGATTATGGGACTATCGGGCTCCGGTAAATCAACCTTAATTCGTCACTTCAATCGATTAATCGATCCTACCGAAGGCCAAATACTGGTTGAAGGCTTGGATGTGATGAAGCTCAATACCAAGCAGCTAGAACAGTTTCGGCGTAGTAAAATGGCCATGGTGTTCCAACGCTTTGGCTTAATGCCCCACAAAAGTGTGCTGGAAAATACGGCCTACGGTCTCAGTGTGCAAGGGGTAGACAAAACCACTAGAAATACCAAAGCCAAACAATGGCTGGAAACTGTCGGTTTGAGCGGATATGAAGAGCAGTATCCTTCTCAACTTTCAGGTGGCCAACAGCAGCGTGTCGGTCTAGCAAGAGCCCTGTGTACCGATGCCGAAATCCTGCTGATGGATGAAGCTTTCTCCGCACTCGATCCACTTATACGCAGTGAGATGCAGGACCAGTTGATAGAGCTGCAAAAAGAGCTACATAAAACCATTATCTTTATTACTCATGATCTCGATGAAGCGCTCCGCATTGGCGATCGTATCGCCATTCTCAAAGACGGCGAACTGGTTCAAGTCGGTGAGCCAGTCGATATCTTACTCAACCCTGCTGATGATTATGTTGAAGCTTTTGTCAAAGACGTAAACCGTCCGCGAGCCCTAACAGTTGAAACTGTTATGAAGCCCCCCGCATTTCGCCTAACCGCCGACACGATAGGCGAAGCCCTCAAACAGATGAAGCGCATTCCTGCCAACTATGCCTATTACGTTACCGATGAAGGCTTTCAAGGGGTGGTGTGCCAAGCAGCGCTCGAAGATGCCGTCAAAGCTGATGAAGCAGCGCTAATGGAAGACTTCAAGGTAGAAGAGCTAACCCCTATTTCACAAGATGCACTGCTTGAAAGCATTATTCCCGCGACAATGGAGTCTGATTACCCCCTCCCCGTTGTCGATGCCGATGGCGACCTACAAGGCGAACTTTCGCGGACTCACTTAGCCGACGTGCTATCGGATTTCTATAGCGACGCCGACAGCACAGCCAATACAGACCTACAAAAATCAAACTTAACTCATAAGGATAAATGATGATCCGCTACACACTTGCAGCTTCATGTATCGCCCTTGCATTATCCGCGAATGCAAGCGCCACCCCAATTGATGAAGAGCTAGAAGCGTTAAAAGCCCGCATCGAGCAACTTGAGGCTCAACAGCTTCAGTCTCAACAACTTGAATCTCAACAGCTTGAACCTGAACTGCTCGTCGTCGAAGAGCAGCAAAAGGAACCAGAGAGCAGCGTCAATTTTGGCGGCGCCGTGCGTGTCAATTACACCTATGAAGACTATGATGACGACAATGCTGACCGTGGTGGCGATTTTGATTTTGACCTGTTCCGTATCGATGTGTCAGGCAATTATCAAGACCTAATCTTTTCTGCCCAGTACCGCTGGTTTGAGTACATGAATGTGATTCAGCACGCTTGGATTGGTTACAACTTTGATGACAAACAACAAGGTAAAATTGGTGTCACTCAAGTGCCTTTTGGTATGTTAACTTACGCATCAAACAACTACTTCTTCAGCTCTAACTTCTATCTCGGACTTGAAGATGACCATGATATGGGCTTGAACTACACCTATAAAGGCGATAACAACCAAATTGATTTTGCCTTCTATAAGAATGACGAACAGGGCGGCCTTGATGGCTTTGTCTCAGACCGAACCGATCGTTATGCCTACGATGTTGTTGGTATCCGTTTACCTGGAGAAGGTGTCTATGATGCCCCCAGTGACGGTTACGCTGCAGCTGAGGTGAATACCTTCAATGGTCGTTATGCTCACAATTTAATATTCGATGAGCTCGAAGTTGAACTGGGCGCGTCAATCCAAGCCGGACAGCTTGATATTGCCAATGGCACCGATGGCGATAATGTCGCAGCAGCCATTCACAGCGTGGTTAACTACGATCGCTGGAACGTTAAATTACAGCTGACCGACTACAAATACGATGTCGATGGCATGGATGTAGAACGTATTGTGGTAGCCGCATATCATTTTTACGACTCTATTCCAGCAGAAGCGACGACTTATATCGCCAACGTGGCATACAGCTTACCTGTAGAGATAGGCCCGATATCCAACCTAACCTTCTATAACGATTATTCGCTGGTTACCGATAAATCTGCAGCACTCGCGGATACCTTTATGAACGTCACTGGTATGGCTATTGCTGCAGGTGGACTCTATACCTATGTCGACTTTGTTGTTGCAGAGAACCAACCCTTTATCGGCGGCACTATGGTGGGAGATGGCGGCACTAACACCCGCTTTAATATTAACTTCGGTTACTATTTCTAATCTTGCTATCTATAACGCCAGCTTAGTGTAAATACTGCTAACAAAAAGCCCGCTTATTTTCCGATAAGCGGGCTTTTGTTTGAATAGATGATATTGACGCCCGATAAGCTTATTCAGCTGAAAGATAGCAAAAAGCCGCATCCATTTTGATATGCGGGCTTTTGTTTGAATCGGTGACATTGATGCCCGATAAGCCGCAGTTCCTAGCTCAAGAGTAGTAGCTTTGCATCTGACAGAAAGCAAAAAGGCCTCACATTGCTGTGAGGCCTTTTCTTACGAATAGGTGACATTGACGCCCGATAAGCTGCTGTTATTTGGATAAGCAGAAAGCAAAAAGCCCGCTTATCTGTCGATAAGCGGGCTTTTCGTTACTAATAGGTGAGTTGGCCGATAAGCCGGGTCCTGTCGTGGACAGTTATTCATCTAGGCCTGCAATCGCTCACAGGCTCAAGCGACCTACCCGGTCCCAACGCGAGCAGCGCCATACGGGACCCTATTTGGTCTTGCTTCGGGTAGAGTTTACCTTGCTACGAACTATTGCTAGCCGCACGGTGCGCTCTTACCGCACCCTTTCACCCTTACCGACTTGATAAATCAAGCAGGCGGTTTCCTCTCTGTTGCACTTGTCGTCGGTTCACACCGCCCAGGCGTTACCTGGTACCCTGCTCTTTGAAGCCCGGACTTTCCTCCCCGTTCTTGCGAACGCGGCAACTGTCTAGCCAACTCGGCGCGGATTATAGCCTAAGCGAGACTAACAAACCAAGGACTTTCATCGAACAACTTAACTCCAAGCGCAAGTATTAGAGAATGACCGTTCAATTAAGAGCGATCATTAAGCCACAATACTTATAAACCGATAGAAAGACCGTGCTTATAAAGTGCGTTCTTTTTAATATCGTAAATCTGTCCCGCTACCGCGGCGGCTTTTTTCAAAGGCAGCTCTTCACACAACAATTTAAGCGTGTTTATCACTGTCGGAGAGAACTCTAACTCTTCATCGCTGCGATGACCATGACACATCAACACGATTTCACCGCGCTGCTGATTAGGATCATCTTTAACGGTTTGCAGTACTTCACCAGCGGGACCAGATAAGAAGGTCTCAAAGGTTTTAGTCACTTCTCGAGCCATCACAATTTCACGGTCACTACCTAACGCTTCAACGAGTGACTCTAGGCTGTGAACGATACGATGCGGTGACTCATAAAAGATTAACGTACGAGGATCATCTTTCAGTGCCGTCAGCTTATCAAATCGAGCTTTCTCTTTTGATGGCAAGAAGCCTTCAAATGTGAAACGATCAGAAGGTAAACCTGAAGCACTTAACGCCGTAATTGCAGCGCACGGCCCCGGCAAAGGAACCACATTAAAGCCTGCTTCACGCACCTGCTTAACTAAGTGGTAGCCAGGATCAGAGATTAGCGGTGTGCCCGCATCAGAGATCAAAGCAACGGCTTCGCCATTCCCCAGTTTTTGAATAATCCACTGTGCTCTGTCACGTTCATTATGATCGTGTAGCGCAGTTTTTCGAGTTTCAATACCGAAGTGACTCAGTAATTTTCCACTATGACGGGTATCTTCACAGGCAATAAGTGATACTTGATTAAGTACCTCTATTGCACGGCTACTGATGTCCCCTAGGTTCCCAATTGGTGTGGGAACAATGTAAAGCGCGACCGACAGGTCCATAACTACCTCTGTATTGAGTGTTGGCAAGAGTTTCTAACAATACTTTCGCCAAGCGGAAGAGCAGGTTAAACTATTAGCAGCATCTTACCAGAGTGAAGACCCGTGTTAAAAAGACTGAATACAACAAAATTTATTTCTATCGCAATTTTATCTGCGGTTTTGTTCGGTTGCGGCACGACTTCTGCGCCGGTACAGACTGAAAAGACACAAGTTTCTTTATCCGCAGTGACCGAGACGTCATCGCAATATTTGGCCCTTGCTGCCAAAGAAAAAAATAAACAAACCCGCGATAAATATGTTTTACTCGCCGCGCATGCCTTTATCAACGAAGGTAATGCCAGCGCTGCAGATAAAGCGCTGAAATCGATTGCGCAAGATATCAGCCAAAAACCAGAGCTACTGGCGGAGCATATTTACCTTTCCGCTCGCGTATTAGAGATGACGTCGACCTATGATCATGCTCTGCAGGTGCTTAATTATCCAAGCGACTGGACACTGCCAGACTGGCAATGGGTCAGCTATTATCAATTTAAGGCTCACCTGTATCAATTAATGAATCAGCCAATCGATCAAGTGAGACAGTTGAGCTTACTGGGCCAGTACTTACCCGCTTCACAAGCTCAGGAAGTCAACGACACGATTTGGCGATCACTACAGCCGATTAACGAACAAACCCTATTAAGCTTTAGCAACGACACCTCTAACCCTATTTTTGCAGGTTGGGTACAGCTAGCGTACATCGCTAAGCACTATGCCGTTGACCCTAATGACTTAGTTCGGCACTTAGGCAGCTGGCAGCAACTCAACCCGTACCACCCAGCAGCGGCAAAACTGCCAACTGACTTGGAAAAGGCACTCAATACTCAGCCTTATCAGCCCAAAAACATTGCTGTATTACTGCCGTTAACAGGCTCACGCGCAAGCGTTGCCAGCACGGTTAAGCAAGGTATTATAGCTAACTATATGGCGACGGCTGACGACAGCATTACGCTAAACTTTTTCGATACGGCAACCGGTGCACAGGCCGCTTACCAGCAAGCCGTGGCATCGGGCGCCGAATTCATCATTGGTCCACTACTGCAAACTGAAGTCGAGCAGTTACAGAATATGACTGCTGTAGGCGAAGCCGTTAGCACTATTGGAGAGCCGGGCGCTGTAAGCCCTGTGGCGAGCAAGACCATTCCGCAGCTTTACTTGAACCATATCGATAGCTTTACGCCCAACCCTGATAAGTTTTTCTTTGCCTTATCGCCGACCGATGAAGCAATTGATGCGGCGCAACGCCTATACAACGACGGTATTGAGCAGCCATTACTATTAGTCAGCAACGATGCTGTAGGCCACCGTATGGCCGAAAGCTTTAATAAAGCGTGGCAGACGCTGACTAACCATCCTGCCGAAATTCATTACTATGACGGCGGCGATAAGATGAAGGTCACCGTACAAAAAGCCTTAGGCGTTATTGATAGTAAAGAACGTATTGCGCGTATTAAGGCGATATTAACGCCTAAAATTGAAGCGGATTTTCGTTCTCGTCGCGATATCGATGCCATCTATATGATCTCAGCCAGCCAAGATTTAGTACTGCTCAAACCCTTTATCGACGTTAATTTCAGCGTCTTTGCTGAGCCAGTACCACTCTATACCACCAGCCGTAGCCGTGTTGAAGGCAACGATCGTGAAACCGCTAATGAGCTGAATAACCTCACGATCAGCGACATTCCTTGGCTGATCACCCCCAATACAGAAACCCGTATGGTCAATGAATTATGGCCTAACTGGAGCAACAGCCGTAAGCGCCTATTTATTATGGGCTATGATGCGCTCGATTTAGTCGGTAAACTGGCGCAAATGCGCGCCTTACCTGGCTACCAGTTTGCTGGACGTAGTGGGATGCTATCGGTGCAGCCAGACGGAACCTTGAACCGCCAACTCAGCTGGGGCCGCTATCAAAGAGGTAACTTACGTCCGCTATAGAAGCCGGATTCAAGCCTATTTTAATACACTTTACCGTTTTAGACGCCGAGACAAATAGTCTCGGCGAACGCTTTAAGATATATTCAAATTGACGCGACAAGGATGAGCGAATTTGATGAAAGATAACCCAAACCAAGGTCAGATTGCTGAACATGCAGCGCGACAATATTTGCAGCAACGCGGGCTAACCTTTGTCGAACAAAACGTGCGATACCGTTTTGGCGAAATAGACATTGTGATGAAAGACGGCGGCGATTGGGTGTTTGTTGAGGTAAAATACCGTTCTCCATCTCAATACGGTGGAGCGGTCAATGCGTTGAGCATTGCGCAAGCAAAGCGCATTAGAAAAGCAGCAAGCCATTACATACAGTTAAATCGAATCGACGCTATCTGTCGCTTCGATGTTATCGCGGCCACCCCTCAAGGGATCCAGTGGATCCGCGATGCCTTTTAAATAGTTTAATTTTCATATGCTCAATGCGGTAAGATGCCGCAATATGGTGCATAAATAAACATAAGGTTTATCCATGTTAGAACGCATAAAAGACAGCTTTACCGAATCAATCCAAACTAAAATTGATGCCTCTGAAGCACTGCCAGAATCAATTGCAAAAGCCGCTGAGATGATGGTGCACTGCCTACTTAGTGGCAACAAAATCTTGGCCTGTGGTAACGGCGGTAGCGCGGGCGATGCGCAGCACTTTTCTGCTGAGCTGTTAAACCGCTATGAAATTGAGCGTCCACCACTACCTGCAATTGCATTGAGCTGTGATACGTCTACCATCACCGCCATTGCTAACGATTACAGCTACGATGAAATCTTCTCTAAGCAGATTATGGCACTAGGCCAGCCTGGCGATATTTTGTTAGCGATTTCAACCAGCGGTAACTCAGGTAACGTTATCAAGGCGATGGAAGCTGCACTAAGCCGTGATATGACGATTGTCTCGTTAACCGGCAAAGATGGCGGCGCAATGGCAGGACTACTTAGCGTTAACGACGTAGAGATCCGTGTACCGTCTAATGTCACCGCCCGTATTCAAGAAGTTCACCTGCTAGCGATTCATTGCTTGTGTGACAACATCGACCACACACTATTTCCGCAGGACGAACCAGCATGAGAGCCCTGCTCCCATTAATTGCTATTGTGTTAATGCTACAAGGCTGTGCCGGTGCCGTTATGGTCGGCGCAGTTGGCGGCGCAATGATGGTTAATGACGAGCGCAGCTTTAAGACTCAAATTGATGATACCAACGCCGACTTTAATATCTCCAGCGCGTTGGCTTCTCATGATGACTTAAAGAATCAGGCGAATATTAGCGGCATTGTCATGAACGCTAATGTATTGATGATTGGCCAAGCGCCAAACTCAATGCTGCGAGATAAAGCGATTCGTACTGTTAAAGAGTTAAAGATTGGCGGCAAGATCCATAACCAAATTCGTATTGGTAACCCAACCTCTTTTACCACCCGTAGCAATGACACCTGGATCACCACCAAGGTAAAGGGTCGTATGCTCAATGAGAAAGGCTTAGATGTAACCAATATTAAGGTCGTCACCGAAAATGGCGAAGTGTTCTTAATCGGTTATGTTGAGCGTGCTCAAGCCGACTTAGCCGTGGAAGTGGCCCGCAATACTGCTGGCGTGCGTAAAGTGATTAAGGTGTTTGAATACACTGACTCTTAATCACCATGCCCAACGCCTAGAAGAATCATCCAGCTTTTTGCTCGATGATTTTTTTTGGTTTTAAAGCCATACGCGCCGCGACCCAAGGAATAACGAGCGATGGCAGCACAATAAAGCCTGCGCCAACCCAACTTAAACCGTCTAACCATTCGTCAAACAGCAACCAGCCAAAAAATACGCAAAATAGTAAGCCCGTATACTCGGCAATGGCTATTTGGCTCGCCTGAGCTTTACGGTAAGCCAATACGCATAACCAGTGATACGCGAGTAAGAAGCTATTACTGAGCGCTGCTATGCCGATAAGCCCCCAGCTTACGCCTTCGAAGCCCTGTACTGACACCATCACCAATGTGAGCGGGATACTGAGCATGTTATATAGCATCAGTGTCACACTTGGATCCTCGCTATCAGGTAGTTTACGTAGGGCCAATTGATTAATGGCAAAGGTAAAGGCCGAGATCAGTACCGCGACACCAAACCAGTTAATCTCACTTGGACGCAGTAAGATTAAAATACCAATAAAACCCAAAATGGTGGCTAACCACTGAGTCGATGTCACTTTCTCTTTGAGAAAAATCGACCCCATCAGCACGATCATCAAGGGGGCAGAAAAGAATAACGAGCTCACCGTCGCGATAGGTAAAGACATCAAACCCATGATCAAGCATACCGCGCCTAATGCGCCGGTGTTAGAGCGAAAGAAATGAACTTTTAGGTGCTGAGTCGTCGGCCTCTTGGCGTAAAACCACAAAGGCAGCAACATCAATACCGATAGTATTTGTCGTATCAACAAAAAAGTCGCGGCGTTACTCCCCTCTGGCATCCATTTAATGGAGACATCATAAAGTGCGCTAAAAAGGTTGCCAAAAACGAGGATTGCCATGGCAATCATGACATTGGATTTCATCTGCTTTTCCACAGTACAACTGAATATGCGCGCATGATATAGCCCGCAAAAGGCAAACTAAAATGATGTTTTTTCTTCAATCATGAATTAAATTAATACCATGATGGAGATCACCTATTAAATTCATACTTTGAGCGAATCACTATGCGTAAACTCCCGCCATTAAGAGCCTTGCAGGTTTTTGAAGCTGCTGCCAGGCAGTCTCACTTCTCCCGCGCTGCAACCGAGTTGTGCATCACGCAAAGTGCGGTATCGCATCAGGTTAAGCTACTTGAAGAGTATTACGGCGAACGTTTATTTAAACGAGAGGGGCGACAGCTACGGCTTACGAGCAAGGGTGAGTTGCTATATAAAGAGTTAGAGCGGATCTTTAATGAACTGAGTGATTTAAGTATGCAGATAAGTGGCGACAGTAATGATCAACTGCGCCTTGCGGTTTATAGCTCATTTGCGATCAAGTGGTTGATCCCCAGACTCAGTGGCTTTAGACGCCAACATCCACAGATAAAAATCCGCCTTGATATGATTGCTGATGATCCAGAGCTAAGTGACAGCGTGGCTGATATGTTTATCACGGGCCAAAGTGGCCAATTAGGCTACCATCATCACTTATTACATAAAGAGCGCTTAATTCCGGTTATAAGTCCAAGCTTACTGGATCCCGATAGCATTGCACTGGATGAATTGGCTAAACAGCCACTGCTGACGGTTGACGAAGGCCCACTGGGACTAGATTGGGATAGATGGTTTGTGGCTAACAACTTAACTCTGCCCCCAGAGCAACAACAGCATATTTTTAGTCATGTGTTAATGGCTATTGAGGCTGCCATAGCAGGCCAAGGAATTGCGCTCGCATCGGACTTTATGGTGCAGGCTGATATTGAAAAAGGATTATTGGTCGAGCTTGAGTTGCCTGATATTTTGACTGGATTTGAGTTCTATTTCAGCTGTAAGCAGCGCCGCTTGAAAGAGCCTGCTATAGCAGCGTTTGCAACTTGGTTAAACCAACAATAATGCGAGTAAACTGAAGCAAAAAAGCGTAAGCAATAAAAAAGCCAGCGACGATCGCTGGCTTTTCATTAATCGTATCGAATTAAACGATAAGACCGATCTTTTCGTAAACCTTCTTAATGGTCACTTCAGCGCGAGCCTGCGCCTTTTCAGCACCGTCTCTCATGACTTGATTCAAGAAGTCTTGGTCTGCACGGTATTCTTTAAAGCGCTGCTGCAGCGGTTCAAGCATACCAACCACCGCGTCACCGGTTGCCACTTTCAAATGACCATACATCTTGCCTTCGAACTCGGCTTCAAGGCTAGCAATCGACTGACCAGTACAACCTGACATTAAGCTTAGCAAGTTAGAAACACCCGGCTTTTCGGCAACATCAAAACGGACTACTGGTGGCTCTTGACCATCGGTCATCGCCTTTTTGATCTTCTTCATGATCGCCTTAGGATCTTCAAGCAAGCCAATAACGTTATTACGGTTATCATCAGACTTAGACATCTTCTTAAGCGGATCTTGCAGCGACATCACCTTAGCGCCATGCTCAGGGATGAATGGTTCAGGGATCACGAAAGTCTCACCATAAGCATTGTTAAAGCGTGTGGCAATATCACGCGTTAACTCTAAGTGCTGCTTCTGATCTTGACCTACTGGAATTTCGTTTGCCTGATAAAGCAAGATATCTGCCGCCATTAACACTGGGTAAGCAAAGAGGCCTACGTTAATGTTATTAGCATGCTTCTGCGACTTATCTTTAAACTGCGTCATGCGGTTTAGCTCACCCATCTGGGTGTAGCAGTTTAGCGCCCAGCCAAGCTGTGTGTGCTGTGGAACCTGAGACTGAATAAATACCGTGCTCTTTTTAGGGTCGACACCACAAGCCAAATACAGTGCTAGCGTATCGAGACACGCTTCACGCAATTTAGCGGGATCTTGTCTAACAGTAATCGCATGCAAGTCAACGACGCAATAAAGGCAATCATGACTATCTTGCATGGCAACCCACTGACGTAACGCGCCCATATAGTTGCCGATGGTCAGCTCGCCTGATGGCTGCGCTCCGCTTAGAACTACGGGTTTCGTTAGAGGGTTCGTCATTTTGTTTATTGCTCCGTTGCTTTATCGCGCAGTTTAAGTAGCGCGGTTATTTCACTAAATTGTTCACATACGGCGTCTGGGCCGCTTAGCCCAATATCTTCACCGTAGTTGTAGCCGTAGGTCAAGCCTACAGAGGCAAGCTTAGCCGCTTTTGCCGCTAATATATCGTTCTTTGAGTCGCCGACCATCAATAATTGCTCAGTTTGCAGTTGCCACTCGTGCAAAATGTGCTGCAGTGGCAATGGATCGGGTTTCATCTTAGCTAAAGAGTCGCCACCGAGCACAATACTAAAGTACTTATCGATATTAAATGCTTTAAGTAACGGGATGGTAAACTCGTACGGCTTATTGGTGACAATAGCCATGGGATAGCCCGCTTGTTGCAACTGCTCTAGAGCAGATTCAACCCCAGGGTATAACACGCTATGCTGCTGCAAGTTAAGCTTATAAAAATGCATAAAGCGTGGCATGGTATTTTGTAACTGCTGCTCACTTACCGCGCTATCAAGCGCGAAAGACAGCGCTCTGCGCATCAGCATTTCGGCGCCATTACCAACCCAACTACGCACTAAGTCATCACTACACAGCGGCAGGTTCAACTCAGCAAGGGTTGCACGGGTAGCGGCAGCGAGATCTGGAACGCTATCGATTAGCGTTCCATCTAAGTCAAATGCTATCGCCTTAATTTGACTAAAGGTATTCATTGCTTAGGCCTCAACGCTAGCCAATTCTGCACGCATCTCATCGATTACCGCTTTATAGTCAGGCTTATTGAAAATGGCAGAACCCGCCACAAACATGTCTGCACCTGCCGCTGCGATTTCAGCAATGTTGTCGACTTTAACGCCGCCATCGACTTGCAAGCGAATATCATAACCGCTGTCATCAATCAACTTACGCACTTGACGCAACTTATCTAAAGTCGATGGAATAAATGATTGGCCACCAAAGCCTGGGTTAACCGACATCAATAGAATGACATCAAGCCTGTCCATCACGTGATCTAGATAATGCAGTGGCGTTGCAGGATTAAATACTAGACCGGCTTTACAGCCAGATTCTTTGATTAACTGCAGGGTACGGTCCACATGCTCAGAGGCTTCTGGGTGAAAAGTAATAATCGAAGCACCTGCTTTAGCAAAGTCAGGGATGATGCGATCAACAGGCTTCACCATGAGATGCACGTCAATGTCCGCTGTCACACCATATTTACGTAGAGCCTCACACACCATAGGGCCAATGGTTAAATTTGGCACATAATGATTATCCATGACATCAAAATGAACTACATCAGCCCCCGCGTTTAATACGGCATCGACATCTTCACCTAGACGCGCAAAATCGGCAGATAAAATAGAAGGAGCAATCAAAAATGGACGCATAACGAACTCACTTTAATGTTTAAGAAGTACGCTATTCTACCTGCTGTAGCCATAGCCCTCTACACCTGAGCGCCCATTTAAGTTAAATTGCCAGATAAAATAATTCACTTAATCAGCTAAATAGAATTTACACACAAAATATGTTTAAAATATGAGCGAACTTGTTATACTATTGCAACTGAGTTGAAGAAGGAGGCATGATGAAAGGACTTATCCAGAATACAGCAATGATAAAATCCGCTGCAATTCTTGCGCTTGCCTGTACAACTTTGACCAGTTTTACCCTGTCTTCAAATCGAACTGAAACAGCGGCTAATGCAGCCTGTGTTTGTGATACAGCAAGTCAGTACAATCCAAGCTTACCTGCTAGTCATCCGAGTAACCGCTGCGCAAATCAAACAGATAATCTTAGTTGGAAAAGCTGGTTATCTGGCAAGAGCCAAACCAACCAACTGCATTTTATTGATCTGTTTGAACTGCTATATGGCCATGAAAGTGCCCCTATCAGCAAGAATTCTCCACTTAGTAGCAAGTAATCAACGACATGCTACGCCGCTTCTGGCAAATATTCTCTAGTACCATAGCGGCATTTTTTGGGGTGCAAACCGAGCAAAATCGCGTTAGAGACTTCCAAACATCCTCACCAATACCCTTTATTATCATGGGGATAATATTAGCGATTATGTTTGTGTCTGCGCTGCTGTTTATTGTTAGGCAGGTATTAGCATAATACTGACAGCCTCTAGTCTAACGAGAATAGAGGCTTAATCGTTGTCGCTATGGTATGAATCATCGTACAGCGCCATCAGTTCATCGACCTTCTTACGACCACTGCCCTTTTGACTTATATTACGCTGAACTTGAATCGTGTCGAAACGAGCACCATGGTATAACTCACGCGTTAACGGAATGTCATGATTGCTAATAAGCACAGGAATGCCACGTTCAATTGCGGTATGGCGCGCCTGCCTAGCCAGTAGTGCCTGATCATCCAATGAAAAGCCACTCCCCACATAAGTGGTAAAGCTCGCTGTCGATGACAAGGGCGCATAAGGCGGATCGCAATACACCACATCCCCTGTTTGAGTCATATCGATCGCTTGCTCATAACCGATGCACTGGAATTCGGCATTTTGAGCCTTTTCTGAAAAGGCCCAAATCTCCTTTTCAGGAAAATATGGCTTTTTATATGAACCAAATGGCACGTTAAAGCCACCTTTTCGGTTATAACGGCATAAGCCATTAAAGCCGTGGCGGTTCATATAAAGAAAATAGACTGAGCGCTTAAAAGGGTCATTCGTCGCATTAAAAGCCGTACGAATTGTATAGTAGGCTTCCTTCTCATTCATTTCTGGAACGAAAAGCGCCTTCGCAGCTTCGATATATCTTTCAGGCTCTTTTTGCACAATCTTGTACAAGTTAATCAGATCATGATTAATATCGCACAATAGATAGTGACTATAATTGGTATTGAGGAATACTGAGCCTGCACCGACAAAAGGTTCGACCAAGCGGTCACCTTCAGGTAGATGTTTTGACAAGGCTTCAATCAGTTTAAATTTTCCGCCAGCCCACTTTAAAAAGGCTCTTTGTTTTTTAATCATTTAAATTGATTGAACACTGTGAAAAAAGAGAGCTGATGATTGTACTCTGTTTATTATTGAATTTCACGAGTTGGAAGTACATCTTGTAGCTCATATTCATTAAGATTTTGCCAAGCACGGATCCAGGGGGCTGAAATCCCCGTTTTTGCCATTAATAATGCCGATTGCTGCTGGGCAACTTTTCGGCTGCTGTACTCTCCTAACAATACGACCCAGCGCTGCTGATAACGCGCCACTTTCACTTGAGGAATATCGTTGAGCTTTGACAGTGTATTATGTAAAGAATCTAAACGTTTTACACTTGCTAACTGCAAAGTATAACCTTCGATAGGCTTACCGATTTTAGCTGATTGCCCGATTGATTCTGAGGACTCAGCTCTAGATTCTGGCAGCTTATCTGTAGCCTTACCTACCCCTTCAATCGATTTAGCTGAGGTTTCTTGTAATTGCTCGATAGCCTGTGTTTGCTCTTGCTGCTCAGTAACAAATGTAGATATTTGCTTGGCTTTATAAGTAGTCACAGATTCTGGCGTTGCACTATTTAACTCGGTTAATGCTGTAACGTCTGTCAAGTTAAGCGCACCAGATTTTGCGATATCAACAGAAGCCTGATTTTCGACCTGCAAGCTAGATGCGAATGAACTCGATATGCTTGAGCAAGAATAGGGGCAATAGTCCAGCAGTACACGCTCGGCATACTCAATCAGAAAGCGGTCATCTAAGCCAAATCGCTCGGCTGTATTTATCGCAAACTCGACTCTATTGGCCTTCACATTGGGAGTGTCTTCATTACCATCAATCAGCAACCAACTTGCTAGTAATGCAATAATGCACACGAGTGAGACGGCTATGATCAGTGTAAGTCTCGACTTTTGCTGTGGTACCTCTTGTTCCCCATTAAGCGCAAGTTCAAGCAGACCGACCACTTCTTTTGGCGTACCAAGTTGCATCTCCAAACGATTTTTAACGATATCCCTTGGGGTGAACGGTTGCTGTTCACTGCGGCTTAGCAGTGTGTAATAAAGTCCTTCTCGCTCTGCTTGTTCTAATGGCTCAATATAGATAGGGAGTACTTGATCTAGCAGTGACTCTGGAAGCTGAGCTGCAACTTCGTTAAAAAACGCAACCGGTGCAGTCATTAAGATCTTAATCGACTTTCCAGGCAATGATATCTGACTAAGCACGATACACTCGGCCCAAATATCGAGGGGTAAAAGGTGAGCATCATCTAACACAATACAACTCTTGGCAGGCAAAGAGTCTACGACGCTAAGAAGGCATTCCGGTAAAGGGGTTTCATCATCGAATACGGGATCGCTTAGTAGCTGAACCAATATTTTGCGTCTAATTTCGGCGCTATCGCAATGCTTTGGACAAATCACCCATGCAGAACTATGGTGCTCTAACTCATTTAGCAATGCTGTGGCCAAGGTGGTTTTCCCCGCGCCATCTTCACCAGTCAACACCATTAATTGCTCGCCATACAAGCTAATATGCAATAGGCGATGCAGTAACGCATCCTGACTTGGCAGCAAAGTTGATTCAGAAAATGCCATCTACATCCGCCTCCAATACAGCGGTGCCCATAAAGCCTTAACGGGAATGTTAAGCAGCACAAAGCCAAAACTATAGCGAAGTTCTATAGCTTGGGAAAAATAACCAAAGTTATGTTTATTAAAACTGAATTTAGCGTTCACCGATCACCTGCAACATCATCTATGCGCAGTTGATAACCTCTTCCAGTAGCTCATCAGTAACATCACTATAGATACCTGCTTGACCAATGCCTTCAGGTAAAATGAGTCGTAACTGACCTTTGAGCACCTTCTTGTCTCGGCGCATATGCTTAATGAATTGTTCGAAATCCATTGATTCGGGTGCCGTTACCGGTAAATCGAATGCCGCTAATAACGCAGTTATACGACAAACAATTGACTCATCAACTAACCCGAGCTTATTTGCAGTGATTGCAGCAAGGACTGTGCCAGCTGAAACTGCCTCACCATGCAACCAAACACCGTAGCCCATTTCAGCTTCGATAGCGTGACCAAAAGTATGACCTAGATTAAGCAGCGCACGCACAGCTTGTTCAGTTTCATCCTTCTCAACCACTTCGGCTTTAATCTCACAGCAGCGACAAATTGCATACTCAAGCGCTGGTGTATCCAATGATTTCAACGCTTCAACGTTGTCCTCAAGCCATTGGAAAAACTCTGCATCCCAAATCACACCATACTTAATGACTTCTGCCATACCCGCTGCAAATTCACGTTTAGGTAGAGTGCTTAAACAATCGGTGTCAATTAATACACACTTAGGCTGATAGAAGGCTCCTATCATATTTTTGCCTAACGGGTGATTAACTGCTGTTTTGCCACCAACAGATGAGTCCACCTGAGATAACAGCGTTGTAGGGATTTGAATAAAATCCACACCTCGTTGATAACTCGCAGCAGCAAAACCCGTCATATCGCCAATCACACCACCACCTAACGCCACTAAAACCGTATCACGGCCTAAGTTTTGCTCCAGTAATGAAGTGAATATCGCATTCATCTGCTCGAGGGTTTTATATTGCTCACCATCTGGCAAAATCACGGGCGTGACGCACGCGAAATCCGACAGCATCGCTTCTACCTGTTGAAGATAGAGAGGCGCTATCGTTTCGTTAGTAACGATTAGAACGTTTTTATGTTGAAGATAGCGAGCCAAAAGCTCGCTACTACTAAACAAATTCTGGCCAATTTCAATTGGATAACTGCGCTCTCCGAGCTGTACCAGAACTTGTTTAGCCATACTTTAAAAACCTAACTGTTCAATAATTTGGTTTGCAACAACTTTGGCACTTTGTTCGTCAGTTTTTACGATGACGTCAGCAATCTCTTCATATAGAGGATTACGTACCTCAGCTAGGTTTTCTAGCACTTCTCTTGGGTCATCAACTTGAAGTAATGGACGACGCTTGTCTCTTTGCGTACGTGCAACTTGCTTGTCGATAGTTGTTTCTAAGTAAACAACGATGCCGCGCGCAGAAAGATTATTTCGGATCTCTTTGCTTTGAATCGAGCCACCGCCGGTTGCTAAGACAATACCTTGCTTTTCGGTTAGATCAGCGACAACCTGCGTTTCGCGGATACGGAAGCCCTCTTCACCTTCAACATCAAAAACCCAAGCGATATCCGCACCAGTGCGGCTTTCAATTTCTTGATCTGAATCGTGGAACTCTAAGTGCAGCATCTGTGCCAGATGACGGCCTATAGTGCTTTTACCAGCCCCCATAGGGCCTACTAGGAAAATATTACGTTTTTCGGCCATTGATTTATACGTCTGAATCTTATTTAAGTTTGCCTACATCAACTCAAATAAACGGAGTTGACCTTTAATCTTACCTTGCTCTATTGAGACTTGACCGCTGATTATCTCAGCTAAGTGCTATCTATGGCAAGCGTGGAATGCATTTCTATCGAAAATGTATCGACCAACATGTCAAAGCCAGCATATTACGCTGGCTTTATATGGCTAAACAATTTATAGCGCTTCGGAAACAATCTTCGGTGTAACGAAGATCAGCAATTCTTGGCGTTCATTTTTATCTGAGCTATTTCTGAACATAAAGCCTAAATAAGGGATATCGCCCAATATTGGCACTTTACTCACTCGGCTAATCAGCTGTTGTTGATAGATTCCGCCCAGTACAATCGTCTCGCCATGGTCCACCAGCACTTGAGTACCTATACGTTGAGTATCGATCGACACTGCCTGCCCTGTCGGAGTATCGACTGTTTTACCTTGCGAGTCTTGCGTAATTTCAAGATCTAAAATCACCCGGTTATCTGGCGTAATTTGCGGTGTCACACGTAGTGATAGAACTGCCTTTTTAAAGGTTACCGTTGTTGCACCACTAGAACTTGCCTCTACGTATGGGATCTCCACACCTTGCTCGATATAGGCAGCTTTCTGGTTAGAGGTTGTAATACGTGGGCTGGCGATAATCTCACCCTTATTTTCCTGCTCAAGCGCACTGAGTTCAAGATCAAGAACCGTTCCATCAGCAAGCTTTGCCACATGGAAAGCAATACTTGTTGGATTAGCCACAGCGGCAGGAAGGTTAACGTTTAAGCGATCACTTAAGCTTGGAACCACACCGTTTGCGATATCCCCCGCCCCTTCAAGACTACCTGATGTGCCTTTATTACCTTGCTGATCGGTTACTCCCCAACGTACACCAAGATCTTCTGAAACATCGTCTTTTACCGTTACCATACGGGCTTCAATCAACACCTGCTTGATTGGAATATCCAGCACTTCTATCAGGCGATGTATGCTTTCTAGTGTCTCTTCAGTATCTTTAACTAGCAGGGTGTTAGTACGTTCGTCGACGGCAACACTGCCACGAGATGTTAATAAACTAGAATCATCACCTTTTAACAATGCCGCGATATCTTTAGCCTTGGCATAATTAATCTGCAAATACTCAGAATATAGTGGTGCTAACTCTTTAACTTCTTGACGATTCTTTAATTCTTGGCTTTCGCGAATGGCTATCTCTTCAATAGGTGCAACCATCAAGATATTGCCTTCAATACGCTTATCTAATCCTTTAGCTTGCAAAATCAAGTCTAGTGCTTGATCCCAAGGCACATCGTCTAAGCGTAAAGTGATATCCCCCTCAACCGTGTCACTTGTTACCAAGTTAAAGTTATTGTAATCGGCAATAATCTGCAGCACAGTTCTAACTGAAATATTCTGGAAGTTTAATGACAGTGAGCGTCCATCATATTTTATCTCTTCCTTAACGATATTCATGCGCTCTGTTTTCTTCATCGTTAACTTGAACAAGCTACCATCCTGCTGGTAGTTGTATTCATAATCACCATCAACATCAATAAGAAAACGCGCAGTCAACTCTTCTTTAAAGGTTTCAAAGCTTTTAACTGGAGTAGCAAAGTCATACACGTCCATGACATACAAGAAATCACTACTAATATCAGTGTTATAAAGTTTTAATTCAAGCTTAGCGCCAACTTGTTCAACGTTAGCCGCCACAGAGCTATTATTTAGCTTAACTAATAACTCTCCACCACCATCAGCTGTACGGCGAAAATCAATATTCTCAATGTTATTAACGAACGGGCTTTCCCCCGCTGTATTTTGACTTGCCACTTCATCGTTAATGGTTAAACGATAGGTATTACCAACTACTTTTCCCTGATACGGCTTTACTTGCGTTAAACCAATAAAGACTTGAAGATTATTACCATTTGGTACAGTGCTTACGGTTTCCACACCAACAGTTTTAATCGGTAATGTTTGTTTTTCTAGTGCGGAAATACTGTCATCGAATCCCAATATAATCTGCGCAGGAGATGCCTTTAAATCGATATCGGGTTCTTGAATATCATTCTCGAAAATTAATTGTAGTTCGAGCTGGTGATCCACTACGGCATGATATTTAACATCAATCAGTCGGTTAACGGCATATGAATGCTGAGTCATACCAAGAATTAATGCGAAACCAATAACGGCCTTAAATAAAGGCACTAACTTAAAACTGGCTTTTGGCGTGGTTGAAGATCTCATTATTCCCTCAGTCATCTCTTATTATTCTCCAGTCAATTCCATACTACTGTTACGTTCCGTCCAGCAGCCAGATCCATCTGGTATTAATTCTATTATTTCGACCGTTTGCGACGTTACTTGAGCAATTTGACCATGATAAAGACCTAAATATTGGCCTACACCTAAACGGTAAACACTACCATCGGTGGTCTCAAGTAGAGCCCAAATTTCATCTTGCTCACTCAAGGTACCTCGCATTCTTAAATTGTCTAATGCGTAGGTTTCTAATCGCCCTTTACGTCGTTTAAGGTCGGGTTGTAAACAGTCCTTAGTCGTGTCGATAATCTCTTCAGTTAACTCCCTTGAAGGCGGCACGTAAGGGCTTCTCATTAAATCTGCTTGATAGGTAAAATGCTCAAATTTTGGTGTTTCTTTTAATGGTGGAATATGGGCTACATGCTGAGCTTTAGTCGTTGTAACAAATAGCTCGAGATCGCTCGAGTCACCGATACAAGCTGTCAGCAAGGCACTCACAATTAAAAGCGGTAGCACTTTCATCATTTTGCCGCCCCCTTCTTGCCCTTCGAAGGTAATTCCGCGCCCTCTTTAAAGCGGTATGTTTTAGCCAAGATATCCATGCCTAGTTCACCGCTATCATTACGCTTAATCACAAAATCATGTAGGCTGACAATACGCGGTAATTTTGCAACTCCCCCCACTAAATGACCTAATTCATGGTAATCACCACCAACAACAATCTTGATTGGAAACTCAATATAGAAATCACGCGCTATTTCAGACTCCCAATCCAAGCTCTTAATACTGAGTCCTGAATCTGTGGCAACAAAGGTTATATCGTCAAGCAAACCCGGCATTTCATTCTTCGAAGGCAGCATCTTTAGTAATTCAGCAAACTGCACTTCCATAATGGCTAACTGTTCACGGTATAACTTTAAATTCGCCGCTAATTGATATTTAGACTTAAAGTCTGTTTTCAATTGCTGCTCTTTCGTTTCTTCGGCATTTAACGTATCCAGAGCATCTGAAACAAAGAGAAAATAGCCACCGACAAACACACATACAGCCAGCATTGCAGCAAATACCATTTTTACCAGTTGCGGCCAAGCGCCGATATTTTCAAAATCAATATCTTTAAATTGGTCTAAGTCTAAGTTCATTTACTCGCTCCCTGCACAGTGCTTGCAGATAGCAGTTCACCATTAACTATGGTCACTCTTAATGTGAAACGCTGCAACAGTCTTAATTCTTCATTTTGGGCGACTATCGATTGCATATTAGGATCTTGCAACCAGGCCGATGCTTCAATTTTTCGCATCATATTGGCGACGTTATTATTAGACTCACTGCGCCCTTCAATCCATAACATGCTGCCTTTCTTTTCAATGCTAGAAAGATAAATCCCAGGGGGGAGAACCCGCACTAATTCATCTAGTACATGAGTCGGTAAGTTTCTCGATTGCTGCAATCCCAGAATAATTTCAGTGCGTCTTTCGATATCTTTTTTACGAGTGCGGATCTTAGTAATTTCAGAAATCTGAGACTCAAGAAGTTGGATCTCAGACTTTAGATAGGCATTACGACTTTTTTGGTCATCAATAAACATATCGATTGTCATCAGCGACAAATAAACCACTAAACCAGAAACTAAAAACACCAACGCTAAGATGCCAGTGAAATCACGCTTCTGCTTTTCTCTGGCTTCTTCACGCCAAGGTAATAAGTTTATGTTCGCCATTCTGAGTAGCTCCTTAGTGCCAATCCACAGGCCAACATATATTTGCTAATTTGGGGCTGTAGATGGTTCTTTATTGCCTCATCAGCATGTAAGCAACCTTGGAACGGATCGGCAATTATCGTATGAACACCTAACTCATTAACCATTAAGTTAGCCATACCTTCAAGCGTTGATGTTCCGCCACACAGAACAATATGGTCGATTTTATCGCGCCCACTTGAAGTACAGTAAATTTGTAGCGTTCTCTTGATCTGTTGCAATAACTGGGTCTGAAAGGGAGATAAAACCTCAAATACATAATTGCGTGGCAAGTCGCCTTCAATCTTGGCTTTTTCAGCTTGCTCATAGGTCATGCCATAAAAAGATAAAATGGACTGGGTAAACTGTTCACCACCGAAGGCTTGCTCTCGTACAAATGTCGTCTCACCATGTTCAACGACGGAGAATGTAGTGATGTTGGCACCAATGTCCACCAGCGCGACGACTTTGTCGCTAACGTCATCAGGTAATTGACCCGCAATAATGTCAAAAGAGCGACCTAACGCATAACCTTCAACATCAACCACTTTGGCTTCTAGATTCACCGCATCGAGTGAATCGCTTAAACTATCGATATTTTCTGAGCGACAAGCACTGAGTAGCACATCAACTTTGCTGGGATCGGTACGGTTAGTACTTAAGGTTTCAAAATCAATATTCACTTCATCGAGCGAATAAGGAATAAGGTTGTCAGCTTCAATTTCAATTTGAGCTTCCATCTCCTCTTCGCTTAAAGCCGAATCCATATAAATAACTTTAGTCATAACTGCAGAACCAGAAACAGCGACAGCAGCAAACTTAGTGGACTTGGGTAATACTCGCTTTATTTGTTTTAATGCGTCAACAACGGCTTCGCTATCACGGATCTCATGATCATTAACGGCTCCTTTTTTTAAAGGAACAGCAGCATGACTTAATATTTTATACCCATCAGCAGTCTTACCCAGCAGAATCGCTTTTACTTCATGGGATCCCACATCTATCCCAACCATCTGCGGAGCCTGACGCTTCCAAAAATTAGAAAGCATAGTCCAAGGTCACTTTTATAGTTATTGTATCCAAAGTAGATTAGCACAAAATCAACTCGTTATAGCTATTTGTACAAAATGTTTCTCAACTTTACAATTGCTATTTTTTTGACCCTAAACACTCACTTACATGTAACTCGGGCGCGTGGCACTCAGATCTTGATTACATTTTCAACATAATCGCTACTTTACTCTCTAAGGTAGAGATATAAACTAAAAAAATATCGAGCATTAGTCATAAAAACTGTGCCAATTCTTTAAAAATGTTTAGATTAAATTTTTGGATGCTATATTTTTTCGATAAAATACCTACAGAAAATGCTTCCGAAAATAGATGTTCAAGAAAAAAGCTCAAGCTAATCGGGTGACAAGACTTCACCATTTCGGCCATGGCTTATATACTGTTGTTCTTATTTTTAATTCTTGGAATATTGCGGTGAAGTGGTTAAAACGACTTTTTATAGCTTTCTTTAGCCTAGGTTTACTTGGCATCGCTGCAATTGTTGCAGCTTATTTTTATGTGTTGCCAGATCTACCTGACGTTACGACACTAAAGACAGTTAAACTACAAACACCACTTCGTATTTATAGTAGTGACGGAAAACTGATCTCTCAGTTTGGTGAGAAGCGCCGTATTCCATTAAAGTTGGAGCAGATACCTAAACCGCTGTTACAGGCTTTTATCGCCACCGAAGATGCCCGTTTTTACGAACATAAAGGTATCGACCCCATAGGCATATTACGTGCAGCCTCGGTAATGTTGGCTACGGGTGAAAAGAAACAGGGTGCCAGTACAATTACCATGCAGGTGGCACGTAACTTCTTTTTGACTCGCGATAAAACCATTATCCGTAAAGTAAAAGAAATTTTTATCTCGATTCATATCGAACAACTACTCACTAAAGATGAAATACTTGAGCTATATGTAAACCGTATCTACTTAGGCCAACGCGCCTACGGTGTCGGTGCAGCAGCACAGGTTTATTATGGCAAAGAGATCGGCGAGTTAACCTTGCCAGAAATGGCTGTCATTGCCGGCTTACCTAAAGCGCCATCAACACTAAACCCTATTACCTCAAAAACCCGAGCAAAAGCGCGTCGTAATATAGTGCTAATGCGAATGAACCAAGTCGGCTACATCAATAGCGCTGAATATCAAGCAGCCTTAGATAGCCCTATTACTGCAAAATATCATGGCGCTGTCATTGATCTATATGCACCTTATATTTCAGAAATGGCTCGCGATTACTTAGTTGAACAGTATGGCGAAGAAGAAGCCTATACCGGTGGCTATGATATCTATACAACCGTAGATTCTAAGCTGCAGTTGGACGCGCAAAAAGCATTACGTAACAACGTATACTCTTATGATGAACGTCATGGCTATCGCGGCCGAGTCAAAGATCTATGGACAACAACCCCATTAGAGCCTGAAGAAATAACCGCTAAGCTTAAGCAAACAGGCGCCTTCCAAGGTATGCTCCCAGCTGCGGTACTGTCTGTTAATGAACAAACAGCCAGCGTGATGAATACTAAAGGCGAGATCATTGAACTACCTTGGGATGGTATTAAATGGGCGCGTAAGTTTATCACCAACAGCCGTCAAGGTAAGGCGCCGAAGCTAGCATCTGATGTACTCAAGCCCGGCGAGCAGGTTTGGATCCGCAACAATGGTAATTTCTGGCAGTTAAGTCAGGTTCCTTTGGTTGCGAGCGCGCTAGTGTCCCTCGATCCACATGATGGTGCAGTTCGTACTCTTGTTGGTGGCTTTAGTTTTTACACCAGCCAATATAACCGTGTGACTCAAGCTAAACGTCAGTTAGGCTCTAACATTAAGCCATTTATTTACAGTGCGGCACTCGAAAAAGGCTACACACTCGCCACCCTTATTAATAATGCACCCATTAATGAGCCAGATACTCGACAAGGTACAGCTTGGCGCCCTAAGAACTCACCCGATGTTTACGGCGGTCCTACCCGTTTACGCGTTGGTTTAGCACAATCTATTAACGTTATGTCAGTAAGAGCCATGCGTCATGCAGGGCTTGACGCCACTATTGCTGAATTAGTTAAGTTTGGTTTTAATCCGGCAGATCTACCTCGTAATGAATCGATAGCTTTGGGTTCACCTTCTGTGACGCCGCTACAAGTCGTTACTGCATTCTCGGTGTTTGCTAATGGCGGTTTCTTAGTTGAGCCCTACTTTATTGAGCGAGTCGAAACCGCAAATGGTGATATTGTTGAGCAAGCAAACCCGACTCTTGCGTGCAAACCCCCTATCGCAGAGCAAGCTATTGCTGAAGATCCGTTCGCTGCGATGGCCCACGAGCTTCAAGCAAGCACTACGCCGCTAGAAAACCTGCCTCCAGTAGATGAAACATTACAATGTGGTGGCCCTGGTTCTCGATATGCTCCGCAGATTATTTCTGAGCAAACTGCGTTCTTAATTACTGAAGCACTAAAGAGCGTTATTTGGGGTGGTGGTAATTGGAGTAAAGGTACAGGCTGGAACGGTACTGCATGGCGCGCCTCGAGAGTGGTTAATCGTCGTGATATTGCAGGTAAGACAGGTACAACTAACGAATCTCGCGATACTTGGTTTAGTGGATTTAATCCAAAACTGGCTACAACCGTATGGGTAGGTTTCGACGACCACAGCCAAGAGCTAGGCCGTACTAGCTGGAATGCCAACGGTGCTAAAGATCAAATTTCACTTGCAGAAGCAGGCGCAAAAACCGCAGGTCCAGGCTGGAATGAGTTTATGAAGGATGCACTCACTGGCACACCAGAGGTACCTATGTCTCCTCCTGAAGGCATTGTCTCTGCAAGAATTGATTTGGCTACGGGTAAACTCACTCGTAAAACAGACTACACCAGTAAGTTTGAGTACTTTATTGCTGGCACTGAACCAACTGAATATGTGACAGATCAAGAAGATAATACTGATATCTTTATCGATAAATCTGAAGAAGATTTATTCCAATAAGAAGCTATCGCTAGCTCAACTTACCGATACAAAAATGCGGGTATTGTTTTAACAATTCCCGCATTTTTTATGCCCGCAATGGTATGGCTAGCCAGCTTGCTTTATTGCTAGCGCACTCTTTACCTGTGGTAATGACGTACCACCTAAAGCCTCACGTTTAGCTAAACACGACTCAATGGTTAAGCATTCGTACACATCAGCTTCAATCACACCGCTGAATGCTTGCAACTCTTCTAACGTTAAATCTTCTAATGGCATTTGCTTGGTAATGGCACTGACAACCGCTTCGCCCACTACATGATGCGCCTCTCTAAAAGGAATACCTTTAGATACAAGATAATCGGCAAGTTCGGTTGAATTAGCATAACCTTGCTTAGCAGCACTTAGGGTTTTCTCACGATTTACCGTTAAACCACTCAAGACTAATGCTGCCATCTCTAGGCAAATAGACCAGCTATCCATCACATCGAATAAACCTTCTTTGTCTTCTTGCATATCTTTGTTATACGCAAGCGGCAGCGCCTTCATAGTGGTTAAAATGCCCATCAAACTGCCATATACACGACCCGTCTTACCTCTGATTAGCTCAAGTGCATCTGGGTTTTTCTTTTGTGGCATTAAAGAAGAGCCAGAAGTCACTTCATCATCGAGATCGATAAAGCCCGCCTCACCACTATTAAAGAAGATTAAATCTTCTGCCATACGGCTTAAATGCATCATGCTAATAGAGGCATCACTGCAAATTTCAATCACATGATCTCTGTCCGATACTGTGTCTAAGCTATTAAGCGTCGGCGATGCAAAACCCAGAGACTGCGCAAGCTTTACTCTATCCATCGGATAAGCCGTGCCTGCGAGCGCCCCAGTACCTAACGGGCAAGTATCGGCACGCTTTAATGCATCTTGAAGACGGCTAATGTCACGCTCAAACATCTCAACATAAGCAAGGCACCAATGGCCAAATAAGACTGGTTGCGCTCTTTGAAGATGAGTATAACCTGGCATAACGGCATCGAGTTCACGCTCAGCAAGCTCAATCAGTGCCGCTCTTAAGTTTGCCAGTAAAGCTAATAGTTGCTCACCCTCTTGCTTACACCAAAGTTTGAGATCCGTAGCCACTTGATCGTTACGCGACCGACCCGTATGCAGTTTTTTGCCTAAATCTCCGACCTTAGCGATCAGCGATTGCTCGACAAAGCTGTGAATATCTTCGGCAGCTGATTCGATGATACGTTGTGGATTATCGATCGTTTCCGCAAGCAATTCATTCAGTGCTTGATGTAACTCGACGCACTCTTGCTCGGTAAGAATACCCACTTGAGTTATCGCGCTAGCCCAAGCAATCGAGCCCGCTATGTCTTGCTCAATAAGGCGGAAGTCTACCGGTAATGAGTCGTTAAAAAGTTTAAACAGTGCGCTGCTCTCTTGGCTAAATCTGCCGCCCCATAATGCCATTTTGACTTCCTCTTTAATGCTAGACGGGACAATACCCGTCTTTTATCTTATTGTTTATTTTGCGCTAACCTAGTTTTGTTAGCGCTCACTAACTTCAGCTAAATAACTGCTTACTTTTGGTTATGCAGCGCTCTGATCCGGCTTGATAACGAATATAAACGGATAAAGCCTTCGGCATCTTTTTGGTTATAAACGTCATCGGCGCCAAAAGTCGCAAATTCTTCCGAATACAAGCTATTCGGTGAACGCTTTTTCACAACGCTGGCTTGACCCTTATAAAGCTTAACCACCACTTCACCATTCACTAAATCGGCTAGTGGCTTGGATGCGCCAAGCAGTGACTCACATAATGGGGTAAACCAACGACCGTCATACACTAGGTGTGCCATCTGTGCGCCCACTTGTTCACGCCACTCACGGCTGGTTTTATCCAGCACTAGCTCCTCAATCGCACGCAGTGCTGCAAACATTACCGTGCCACCTGGAGTTTCGTAGCAACCACGAGACTTCATGCCAACGAGTCTATTCTCGGTAATATCGATTCTGCCAACACCGTGAGCGCCAGCAACTTCGTTTAATACCATTAACGCTTTATAGGGTGTAAACGCTTCACCATTTACTTTAGTGATCTTGCCTTGTTCAAGCTCTAGCGCCACATATTCAGGTTCATTAGGCGCATCTTCTGGAGCAACTGTCATGGTCCACACGCCATTTGATGGCTCGTTCCATGGATCTTCTAACTCGCCGCCTTCATGAGAAATATGCCAAGCATTAGCATCACGGCTATAGATCTTAGTGGCTGAAGCAGACGTAGTAATATTACGCTCTGCTAGGTAATCAAGCAGGTCTTCACGGCTCACCATTTCCCACTCACGCCAAGGCGCAATTACGGTTAAATCTGGTGCTAATGCGGCAAAGCAACCTTCGAAACGTACCTGATCATTACCTTTACCCGTACAGCCATGGCATACCGCATCTGCGCCCACTTTACGTGCGATTTCAACCTGCGCCTTTGCAATAATCGGTCTCGCCATAGAAGTACCCAATAAATAAGTTCCCTCATAAATGGCACCCGTCGCAATTGTTGGGTAGATATAATCAGCCACCAGCTCTTCTTTCAAATCGACGATGTAACACTCTGAAGCACCTGAGGCGATTGCCTTCTCGTACAAGCCCTCTAGCTCTGCCTCGCCTTGACCGACATCGGCACAAAAAGCCACAATCTCACAGTCGTTATAGGTTTCTTTTAGCCACGGAATAATCGCTGATGTATCTAAGCCGCCAGAATAAGCCAGAACCACTTTCTTAATATCCGCTTGCTGAGCAACCACTGAGTTTTTATTAGACATTGTTATTTCCTACTGCTTAATTTTTATATCCAATTCGCTAATGCCAATTGAGACTGATTATTTTTAAAAGAATTAGCTTAAAAGAGTCACTAACACGGCATTTTGCGCATGCATGCGGTTTTCAGCTTGGTGTAAAATAAGTGAACCTTCACCATCGACAACTTCAGCAGTCACTTCGACTTCGCGGTACGCGGGTAAACAATGCATAAAGTGTTTGGCACCAGCCTTTTGCATTAGCTGTGCATTCACTTGGTAGGGCTTAAATTTAGCTTCAATCTCTTGCATCGATGCTGAGTCGCCCATAGAGATCCAAGTATCGGTATAGATGGCGTCATGATCTTCGATTGCCGCAATGTCTGAGCTCAAAACCAATTTACCGCCGTGTTTAGCCGCGAGTTCTTGTGCTTCACACACGACCTTGCCATCAGGAAAGTGGCCAGGCGGACAAATTACGGTTAGCTGCGCCCCTAAAATGGCCGCACCAAACATTAATGAATGAGTCACATTGTTTCCATCACCTACATAAGCCAGCTTCACCTTACTCACATCGCCATATTGCTCAGTTAAGGTAAGAAAGTCTGCTAAGCCCTGACAAGGGTGGTAAAGGTCAGACAAGGCATTAATCACAGGCACTGTGCCATGTTCAGCAAGTTGTTCAATTGTCGAGTGCAAGAAAGTCCTCGCTACAATTGCATCAGCCCAGCAAGAGATATTGGCGGCAAAATCAGATACTGGCTCACGTTTACCCAGTGCACCATTTTGCTGGTCGAGATACAAACAATGGCCACCTAACTTATTAATGCCAATATCAAAGCTTACCCGCGTTCTCAGTGATGGCTTTTCAAATAGCATGACGACGCTTTTACCCTCTAGGGCATGCTTATATTCAGCAGGATTAGCCTTAATTGTTTTTGCCAATGCTAATAGGTCGAGTAACTCTTGCTGGCTTAAATCTTTAATTGATAGTAAATGTTGCATAGAACTACTCTCCTATTACTGAATTTGTGGCTGGATCTGTGTGCCAACGGTCTCGCCCTTACTTAATGCGATTAATTGCTTTGCATGACGCCAAGAAGCGATCTGTACGGTTTGGCCCATGGACTCAGCAACATCTAACGCAGCTTCTACCTTGACCTTCATTCCTTTCTCGATAACGCCAATCTTGGTTAACTCATTCACTTGAGCTCTATTTAAACTACTAATTAACTGGCCTTTGCCATCGAGTACACCTGAAACGTCAGATAGCAAAACCAATGAGCCCGAAACCAACTTTGCTAAAGCCGTTGCCGCCTGATCAGCATTGACATTAAGCATCTCGCCGCCTTCACTAATCGCGATTGAGCTCACTATTGGCATCCACCCCTTGGATAATACAAACTCAAGGTAGCAGGCATCTTTTGGCTCAACCTCACCCACCAGCCCTAACCGTGGATCTTTAATGCTTGCAGTCATCATGCCTGCATCGGCAAGGCTCATACCCAAACTGGTAACACCCGCTTTAATCGCTGCTGCTTGCAGGGTTTTATTAGACGTGCCAGCTAAGGCACCGACTACAACAGGGATCTGCTCTTGTGGTGTCACTCTTAATCCATCTAACTTTGTCGTTGTCATACCATTGGCTTTAAGTTGTTCATCAACTAGACATCCACCGCCGTGTACCAT
Organism: Shewanella sp. 125m-7; assembly: GCF_052977045.1. NCBI lineage: Bacteria > Pseudomonadati > Pseudomonadota > Gammaproteobacteria > Alteromonadales > Shewanellaceae > Shewanella > Shewanella sp. 125m-7. Next base: position 8,663 of record NZ_JBRILQ010000021.1, on the reverse strand, counting down.
AATCAAAGCTTGCCCATTAGCAATCATGCTTGCAGCGGCTTCCATTAACCGAGCCATGCCCATTTCACACTGCAGTAATGCACCGCCAACTTTGAGTACCATAACCGGCTTAGTTGGTGTCGTTGTCAATTTACTCGTATTCATTTTAATTCTCCCAACCTACGTCGTTACCGGTGCATCAAAATGAATCTTTATGCACTGAAGGGCTTGACTCGCAGCCCCCTTCATTAAGTTATCAATGGCGCTAACAACCACGAGATAACCGCTACCCTCATCAAACTTCCAACCTAAATGACAATTAGGGGTTTGCACCACATCATCGACCTTAGGGAATTGATTCTGTTTTACTGTGACAAGATCGGCTGAGTCGTAACATTGGTAGGCTTTTTCAATATCACTGATAGTTGTGCCTGCAGCTAATTGAACCGTGATGGTTGCAAGTATGCCGCGTTTAAAGTTACCTAGGTGGGGGGTGAAGATGACTTCTTGCCCTAGTTGAGTTGCAATCTCAGGTTGATGCCTATGGCCAAGCACCCCATAAGGGGTCAAACTTACTTCACAAAAGCTGGTCTGTAGCTGCGCTTTTCTGCCTGCACCCGTCACGCCACTTACCGCATTAATCACAGGCAACATATCGGTAAGTAAATGCGCAATGGGCTTAAGCGCGGTAAGTGAGGCTGTAGGATAACAACCGGGCACAGCAATAATCTTACTTGTCACGATTTGCTGTGCATTCCACTCAGCTAATCCATACACAGCATCTGCAAGTACTTGCGGGTATTCATGAGTAAAACCATACCACTTAGGATATTGCGCTACATCCGCAAAACGATATGCTCCACTTAAATCAAATACAACTAATCCTTGATTATAAAACCAAGCGGCCAAGTGCAAACTGACAGCATGATCTGTCGCAAGAACCACGGCATCAGCGGTCGCAACGATAGCCTGTTTAGCATTCTCTGTGAGTGGATTTAAACATAATGAGATATGACTATAGACAGGGTAAAGTTCAGATAAAGACTTACCCTTATCTAGGCTGTTTTCAGATACATAAAGGCCTTGAATCGACATCATAGATTCGGCATTTATAAGAGTAGTAATCTGTGCGCCGGTGTAACCACTAGCGCCAATAATGGCTATATTTTTCATAGTCTATGACTTTAAAACCTTAATCTTTACTTTAGATGACAAAACAAAAAAAAGAATGGGCACAACTTAAGCCCTGGCTGAACACCATTAATGACAAGATTATCGTCGCAGGAAGTGGGTATGATTAACCTTAACTACTATTAATTTAACCAGATTGAACATATATACTCTCATTAAACAGACCATCGAATTGTGGTAGTTACCTCAGCTGTTTGATAGACTAACACGAGAAATTAATTATGCAATATATTTGAATATATATTTGAGTACTTTTTAATGAAAACACTGCCTAATATTAAAAGTAGTTTTAGTCAATTGATTGCAGCGCCGTCAATCAGTGCTCTAGAAGCAGAGCAAGATATAAGCAATATAGCTGTCATAGAACTATTGCATACTTGGTTTAGTGAACTCGGTATGCAATGCCAGTCAGTTCCCGTTGCCAATACACGTAATAAACACAATTTAGTCGCATCTTTTGGCCAAGGTCAGGGGGGATTACTCTTGGCAGGTCATACTGACACAGTACCTTTTGATGAAGGACGTTGGAGCCAGAACCCTTTTTCTTTAGTCGAAAAGAACGATCGCTGGTATGGCTTAGGGACTTGCGACATGAAAGGTTTTTTTGCACTAGTGCTTGCTGCCTTACAAGAACTACCTATGGATAAATTTAAGCGGCCGTTACACATCTTAGCCAGTGCCGACGAAGAAACAACCATGAACGGAGCTAAGGCATTCGCAGCAGCTAAATCAATTTCACCTGATTATGCAATTATCGGTGAGCCCACCAGCTTAAAGCCGGTGTATATGCATAAAGGACATTTTACCCAAGGCATACGAGTAACGGGTCGAAGCGGTCACTCGTCCGATCCCGCTAAAGGACTCAATGCTATCGAAGTGATGTATCTCGTTACCGGGCAATTACTCAAGCTAAAACAACATTTAGCCGATAACTATCGAGAAGATGCCTTTAGCGTGCCTTACCCAACCATGAACTTTGGCCATATCCATGGCGGAGACGCGGCGAATAGGATCTGTGGCTGCTGCGATCTACATATCGATCTCCGGCCCATTCCTGGCCTTGCTCTAGAAGATTTAGAATTAATGGTCGCTAACTATCTTGAGCCAGTATGCAGTCAATATCCTGGCTGTATTAGGGTTGCTCCTTTATACCCCGGCTCTGAGCCGTTTGCAGATAAAAAAGATGGCAGTTGGACGCAACTGGTCGCCCAGCTCAGTGCAAGTCAGCCTGAAGTGGTGAACTACGCAACTGAAGCGCCTTACATCAGCAAGCTAGGTTGCCAAACTTTAGTACTCGGCCCAGGCAGTATCGAGCAAGCGCATCAACCGGATGAATTTTTAGATCTTACCTATATTGAGCGCACGAAAGAGCTATTAAAAAAACTGATTTATCATGCATGTATAAAGTAATTTCAATTATTCACCCACTTTACAGCTCAAAGTATAACCAAGCCTTACAAGGCTACACCTGAAAAGTGATGCAAAACACATTCAAGCACGATATTTTAATCTGGATCATTGCCTAGCACTGCACTGCTAGGTATTGTGATCGATTAGCTTACCGATATGGAGCACGTATGGTAGACATGTATGCCTCGCTAAGGTCTAACGTTGGGACCTTAGGGCAGATTTTAGGTGACACAATCCGCACCGATCTGGATGACGCTTTCTTAGATAAAATTGAACAAATCCGTCATCTAGCAAAAAGCTCACGCCAAGGTGATGACGCCGCTCGCGAAGAGATGCTGACATTACTCTCTTCTCTAAGCGATGATGAGCTCGTTCCTTTTGCTAAAGCTTTTAACCAATTTTTAAATCTCGCGAATATCGCTGAGCAGTTCCACACCATTAGTCGTAATTGTGACGAACTAGTCTGCGTACCGGACCCGGTAGAGCAACTGCTAGGGCGTATGCTTGGCGGTAAGATCGATCAAGAAAAAGTTTTAGCCTGCTTAAAAACACTCGATATCGATCTGGTACTTACCGCGCATCCGACAGAAATATCTCGTCGCACACTGATCCAGAAGTATTCTTCGGTTATTGATTCACTCGCGGCGCTAGAAAATACTCAACTCACTGAACAAGAAAAAAAACAGCACCATCTTCGTTTGCGTCAACTGATTGCACAGATCTGGCATACTAACGAAATTCGCAACGAACGCCCAACGCCCGTCGATGAAGCACGCTGGGGGCTAAGCACTATTGAAGCCTCTTTATGGCAAGCCATTCCAGATTTTCTTAGACAGTTAAATCAGCAAGTCGAAGAACGCACTAATACCCAGCTACCTATCGATATCGCGCCAGTAAGATTCTCAAGTTGGATGGGTGGAGACCGTGACGGTAATCCTTTTGTCACCTCTATCGTGACCCAAGAGGTACTTGATCGCAATCGTCATACCGCGGCGCGGTTATATCTCAAAGATGTAGTGTTATTGGTAAACGAACTATCGATGGAAGGCGCAAACGAAGCGTTGCAGGCTTACACCAATAACAGCAACGAGCCTTATAGAGATGTGCTTAGAACACTGCGGCAAAAACTTAGAAACACTATTGATTATCTAAATGGCAAACTAGAAGGCCATCATCCAGATGTTAATCCAAGTGATATCATTTGGCATGAAAGCGATCTCAAAGATCCTTTAATGATGCTATATCACAGCCTTTGCGATCAAGGCATGAGCCTAATCGCCAATGGTTTGCTACTCGATATGCTACGTCGTATCGCCTGTTTTGGCATTCATATGCTAAGACTCGATGTACGCCAAGATGCTGAGCGCCATGCCGATGTCATTGCCGAGCTGACACGTTACCTTGGTATGGGCGACTACAGTCATTGGGACGAAAGTGAAAAGCAATCTTTCTTACTACGTGAGCTAAGCAGCAAACGACCTTTGATCCCTGCAAATTGGCAAGCATCGCCAGACGTGGAGGAAGTCGTAAAGACCTGCCGACTTATCGCCAGCCAACCGGCTAGAGCCATGGGTTCCTACGTTATTTCAATGGCAAGTAAGCCATCAGATGTTTTAGCAGTATTATTACTGCTAAAAGAAACAGGCTGTCCGCACCCTATGCGGGTTGTACCACTATTTGAGACCTTAGATGACTTAAATAATGCATCGGCTTGTATGTCAGCACTGTTTAGTATCGATTGGTACCGAGGTTACACCAAAGGCATTCAAGAAGTCATGATTGGTTATTCTGACTCAGCTAAAGATGCCGGTGTTATGGCCGCTGCTTGGGCACAATATAGCGCTCAAGAAAAGCTCGTTGCCATAAGCCAAGAAGCCAATATCAAACTAACCCTGTTCCATGGTCGTGGCGGCACTATTGGCCGTGGCGGCGGACCGGCACATGAAGCCATTCTGTCGCAACCACCAGGTTCGGTAGACGGTCGTATTCGAGTGACAGAACAAGGTGAGATGATCCGCTTCAAGTTTGGCCTGCCTAAACTTGCGGTACAAAGTCTGGCGCTATATACCTCTGCGGTAATGGAAGCGACATTACTACCACCGCCAGAGCCTAAGCCAGAGTGGCGTCAGTGTATGCAGCAACTCGCTAATGAATCGGTACTTGCCTATCGCGCTATCGTACGAGAAGAGCCTGACTTTGTATCTTACTTCCGTGCAGCGACCCCGGAGGTAGAGCTAGGAAAGCTACCATTAGGTAGTCGACCAGCTAAACGTCGTGTTGATGGTGGTATTGAAAGCTTACGCGCTATCCCTTGGATCTTTGCTTGGTCGCAGAACCGTTTAATGCTTCCAGCATGGTTAGGTGCAGGAGAGGCTTTAAAGGCTGCGTCAGAGCGAGGTGATTTACCGCTTTTACAAGAGATGGAAAAGCATTGGCCATTCTTCAAGACGAGGATCTCTATGCTAGAAATGGTCTACGCTAAAGCGGAGCCTAACTTGTCTAAGTTCTATGAAACAAGCTTGGTGCCAAAAGAGCTACATCACCTTGGGGTGCAACTGAGGGAACGTTTAGCAATTGGAGTCGATGCGGTTCTCGAGCTAACACAAGCAGAAACATTAATGGCACATACTCCATGGAACCGACAGTCGGTAGAACTAAGAAACCCTTACATCGACCCATTAAACTTCTTACAAGCCGAACTGCTTGCGAGAACACGTAGAGAGGAACAATCTTCTCAAAATGTAGAACTCGCCTTGATGTTAACCATTGCGGGCGTTGCAGCTGGGATGAGAAATACAGGTTAATGAAGTTATTAAAAGTAGCGTTAGCTAGTGCTGTTTTGCTATTAACTGGCTGTGTCAGTCAATACAACATCACAGAGAAAGAGCTGGAAGGTTATCTCAACGATGAGATGCACTTTGAGATAAAACAGGGCAATCAGATTTTTGGTATTGATCTGCGGGTAAATGACATTAATGTCAGCCTAGGCAATAAACCTGACACTATGGCCGTATCTGCGACGACGATAGTTAACGTTCGCAACCCTTTGATGCCAATAAGGGCAAACCTAGTGACACAGTTTGAAGCTGAGCCATGGTATGACGCAAGTAACCACAGTGTTTACTTGCGTAACCTGCAGCTGATTAAAGTGGAATCTAAGCCGAAGGATATTGAAAAAGCTATAGGCTCTATCGCTCCGCAGCTAATGGGATTTTTAACTCAGTTTTTAGAAACCCAACCGGTATACGTGTTAGATACCAAAGAATCCAGCCAAGCACTCATTGCCGATATGACTAAACGAATTGAAGTCAAACCCGGTAAACTTGTGCTTGTATTCGATGAGTAGCTAACGCCTCTAACTGGGTAGTTAAAAGCAAAAAGCAGTATCATTTGATACTGCTTTTTATTCTTTGGCAGATACTAATACCAATCAGTATAAGAAGTATCTATTTTTTAAAGCGGCCTATCGAGCCGTAATCAATAATCACCGCTTCACCCAATAACTCTCTGCGTAACATATCAAACGCCACCGCAGTACTTAAGCTACGCACTAAATCTCGAGAACGTCTTGGTAATTTAATCATCTGACTATAAACGCCGCCTTTTGTTGCTAGCGCAATGGCAACAGTGCCAACAGGTTTGTCATCAGTGCCCCCAGTAGGGCCTGCAATACCGCTAGTCGCTAATGCAAAATCACTATCCAATATCGCCCTGACTCCTATCGCCATCTCCTCTACCGTCGCGATAGAAACTGCACCGTAGTCATCTAAAGTTTCAGGTTTAACACCCAAAATTTTCACTTTAGATTCATTGCTATACGTCACTAGACCTTGGTCAAAATAAGAGGAACTACCAGAAAAGCTGATTAACTGACTGGCGATCATACCGCCAGTACAAGATTCCGCCACACTTAGGCTTTTTCCTGAGTCGACTAACAATCTATGGATCTCTTCAGCTAAACTCTTCTTGTCATCAGCAACAATTGCATTACCTAACAAAAATCGGATTTGCGCTTCTATTTTATCTAGCTGCTCAATAGCACTAATCCCTCGAGCAAAAAGCTTAATTTCAATATGCGGCATAAAAGAGCGATAGCCGATAGTAATGCCATCAGGTAACTCTATCTTCTCTAACGCATCCGCAAGCGAAGACTCCCCCTGACCAAGAGTAAGGTATTTTCTTAAAGCAACAGCTCCGCCGATATCGAAACGCTGCTTAATAAACGGAATAAATTGCTCATTAACCATCTGTTTAAACTCGAATGGCACGCCAGGTGTGAAAAAAAGCCATGCTCGATTAAGTTTTATAGCAAAGCCACAAGCAGTTCCCACAGGGTTATCTATCATAATGGCCGACTCTGGCAGCAATGCTTGCTTAAGGTTACTCTCAGCCATCACACGACCGCTTCGAGTAAACCAACCTTCTAGACGTTCACGCCAAATACTATTCTCACACAGCGGCTCACCTTTTGCTAAAGCCATCGCCTGAGTTGATAGATCATCACTAGTAGGGCCTAAGCCACCATTGACCAGAATAATATCGGCTTCCAAGCTACGCTCTCTAAATACAGAGACTAAATCTTCTAAACGATCACCAACGGTTACTCGACGCTGACATTCAATCCCATGTTCCATCATAGCACTAGCAAACCATGCAGCATTAGTATCGACTATCTGCCCTGCCAACACCTCTTCACCAGTACAAATCATTTCCAGCTTCATTCGATAATCCTTTACGTATCCTATAGCCAGAGCTCTATAGTTGAGCTATTAGCGACTTCACTACAGCTAAACTATGAAAGCTAAGCAGTAATAGCAATATCATTAGAGATTATTTTCACTTTCAAGATGAATAAAGAGATTCGCTGCCATCGACTGCCTTGTGCAGTAGGGATAGCACATTGCCTAGTCCTAAAATAGCGCTTTAAAATACCTGCTGACTTAGTGGCATATCATCTCACACAAGGCATTATTCATTTGATAAGTCCGTAATTTCAACAAATTACAGACGTAAAAAAGCCCGTTGCGTGAGCAACGGGCTTTATCGCTTCTCTTACGAGAATACGGTTTTGTCTTCACTTTTACAAAAGTGAAAATAAAAGTGGCGCCTGGAAATGGCCGAATCGGTTCGCGCAGCGAACACATGGGGGCGGAGAGGTTGCGCTTTATGTACGAAGTACATTGCAATCTTGTAGCGCGTAGCAGTGGTGACCGCCAAGGCCTTTCCTGGGCATCCATGCCACCAAGGCATTTGTTAATCCTAAATATCAGATGGCGGAAATGTCGATTATGCAGGAGCAATAATCTACTCGACATCGGGAGTCGCTCTTTTCACGCGACCTATATGGATATAGGAAGTGCCTAAAATTGTCAGGAACAATTTAGGTCAGTGACTATACGAAAAAAGCCCGTTGCGTTAGCAACGGGCTTTATCGCTTCTCTTTCGAGAATACTGTTTTGTCTTCACTTTTACGAAAGTGAAATAAAAGTGGCGCCTGGAAATGACCTACTCTCGTAGTTCGCGCAGCGAACACATGGGGGCGGAGAGGTTGCGTTTTATGTACGAAGTACATTGCAATCTTGTAGCGCGTAGCAGCTTTGCTGCAAGCTGGGGATCCCGCTTAGCGGCGGGTCGACATCGGGAGTAGCTCTTTTCACGCAGTGTATATACGAAAAAAGCCCTAGCGTTTTCTGCTAGGGCTTTTTCGTGTATTTGGCGCCTGGAAATGACCTACTCTCACATGGGGAGACCCCACACTACCATCGGCGATATTGCGTTTCACTTCTGAGTTCGGAATGGATTCAGGTGGTGCCACAACTCTATGGTTTCCAGACAAATTCTGTATTACTTTCAGTTTTAAAAAAACTAAAGGTAAAAAATTTTAGAAAGCTGTGTTTTCAGACGATTTATCGTCTAAATACTGAAATTATTATTGAGTTCAAACACACATTAAGTGTTTATTCTAATTTTGATGATGTAAAAAACATCAATCTCATAAAACCCATCAGGGTTGTATGGTTAAGCCTTACGAGTCATTAGTACAAGTTAGCTCAACGCCTCACAACGCTTACACACCTTGCCTA
>NZ_JBRILQ010000020.1:0-80057 GCF_052977045.1 Shewanella sp. 125m-7 | reverse complement strand
GGAGGTGTCGCTGATGCAGATTAACTCATTATTAAAAGTGACCTTGGTGTTTACTTTGTGCGTGATATTACATAGATGCGCTTATACCTGTGTTTTTACTAGACAGCGACTCTGTATTGGAGGGGCAACCAATGCAGATTAACTCATTATTAAAAGTGACCTTGGTGTTTACTTTGTGTGTGATATTAATGGGCGCTTACACTCGATTAGCCGATGCTGGGCTAGGGTGCCCAGATTGGCCTGGTTGTTATGGCATGTTCAAAGTGCCCACTGAAACTCACGAACTAACCCAAGTCCAACAAGTGTTTCCAGAACACACTGTTGAAGCCGATAAAGCCTGGCTTGAGATGATCCATCGTTACATCGCTGGCACATTAGGGCTACTGGTATTACTGATTTTAGTGCTTAGTCTTAAAACCAAAGATGCCCCCAAAAAGCTGCCTATGTTTATCGCAGCGCTGATCATCTTTCAGGCCGCTCTCGGCATGTGGACAGTGACCATGAAGCTGATGCCAATCATTGTTATGGCACACTTACTGGGTGGGTTTGCACTATTCTCACTCCTGCTTTTGTTATATCTGCGTAGCAAGCCACTACGGATCCCAGGCGGCGATGCGCCTGCACGAAAGATGGCTGGCTTTGCTGCTATCTGCATCGGGGTATTATTACTGCAAATCGTGTTAGGAGGCTGGACGTCATCAAATTATGCCGCGCTTGCTTGTACCACTTTACCAATCTGCGAGGGTAACTGGGTCGACAACCTTAGCCTCGCCAAAGCTTTCTCACCGTTTCAAGGTGACCATGCCAGCTTTGAATTTGGGGTCTTGGACTACCCTGCCAGAATGACCATTCATGTCGCCCACCGTATTGGTGCAATCATTACTGCGGCAATGCTGTTTTATCTCGCCTTCAAACTGATCCGCACGGCTGCATCAAGCATGATGCGCGATGCAGCATGGCTATTAATCGGCTTAGTTATCTTACAGGTCGCGCTCGGGATCAGTAATGTCGTTCTGCATCTACCTCTGGGTATTGCTGTGTCTCATAACGCAGGCGCAGCGCTACTGCTGCTGACCTTGGTCTTTATTAATTACGCCTTATGGCGCAAAGCTTAAGGGGCAGATAAATGACAACGCATAACGCCCTCACCCTATCGCTACAGCACATCGCGAGGTTTCACTAATGGCAAAACAGATCGCAATACCTAGCAGTCCATCGACGCCACTGTTTCAATGGCGCGCCTATTATGAAATGACCAAGCCTAAGGTTGTGGCGCTAATGCTACTCACGGTGTTAGTGGGTATGTGTTTGGCCCCGCCCGGAACTGTGCCTATTGTGCCCTTAATAGCGGGTTTGGCGGGCATAGGTATGATGGCAGGTTCTGCTGCCGCCTTTAACCATCTGATTGATCGTCGTATCGATGGCTTAATGGCGCGAACTTATAACCGGCCACTCCCTAAAGGACGCGTCTCTATCGCTAAAGCACTGACGTTTTCGTTTGGGCTTGGAACTCTTGGCTTTGTGGTGCTATATGCGCTCGTTAATCCGCTGACAGCCTGGCTTACTTTTGCAAGCTTGATTGGTTATGCCGTGGTGTATACCGCCTACTTGAAACGAGCTACCCCACAAAATATTGTGGTCGGTGGATTAGCTGGAGCCATGCCACCACTACTTGGCTGGACCGCCGTTACCGGAGAGTTTCATGGTAATGCGCTACTTTTAGTGATCATTATCTTTGCATGGACCCCACCGCACTTCTGGGCGCTGGCTATTCATCGTAAAGCTGAATACGCCAAGGTCGACATCCCCATGTTGCCAGTGACTCACGGAGTCGAGTTTACTAAAACCTGTATTTTCCTCTATACCATCTTGTTAGCCATCGCCTGTTTGCTGCCGGTATTAGTGGGCATGAGTGGCCCACTTTATCTGGTTAGCTCAAGCATACTTAGCGCGGCTTTTATCTATAAAGCGTGGCAGCTTAAGTATCATGAAACGCCAGGGCTTGCGATGAATGTGTTTAAGTTTTCTATCTATCACCTGATGCTACTGTTTATCGCTTTACTGGTTGATCACTACCTGTGGGTATAGAGATATGAACCATGCTATCGCTCAATCATTGAGGAATAAAAGATGAAGCTTACGTGGATTATTGCAGCCATTATACTGGTCGTGGCTGGCGCCTACGCCAGTATTCAGCTGAGCCAACCCGCTCCTTTAGCATTACAAACAAGTTTTGAGTACCCAACGCCACAACCATTAGCGCCTTTCTCATTAACCGATCAGCGAGGAAATCGCTTTAGCAATGCTGATTTGCAGGGAAAGTGGAGTCTGTTTTTCATTGGCTATACCTCCTGCCCCGATGTGTGCCCAACCACTATGGGCAAACTAACATCTGCGTATGCAGGCTTGAGTCAACAGGCTAAAGTGCAAGTTGTCTTTCTCTCTGTTGACCCTCAAAGAGACACCACTGACACCCTGCAAAACTACATCAAGTTCTTTAATCCTGAATTTATGGCGGTAACCGGAGAACATAAACAACTGTTCCCAGTAACCCGTAGCTTAGGTTTTGTGTATGCCATGGTCGGAGATGGAGATGACTATCAGGTTGACCATAGTGCGTCATTTGCTTTGATATCACCAAAAGGTGAAAAGGTCGCAATCATTAAGCCTAGATCTGATACGCCAGGTAAGTTACCGCAGATAAAAAATAGCGATTTAATCCATGATGTAAACGCAATAATCGCTAAATATTCCAGTTAAAAAAAAGCGCCTAATTAGGCGCTTATACAAACATTAACACATTATTCTTTAATCCAATTGCCATCGGATTTTGGCCTTACCCAAGGCTGCGAAAACCAATAATAGCTGCCCTTGCTCTTACTCGGAGCCGTACAGTTATAACGCGAACGCCCAGCAGGTAGATCTAACTCTGCTTGAATACTAAATTGATTATCACTAATCCAATTTGGCTTCTTAGCCCCTTGCCCTTGAATAAAGCACATCACCTGCGATGCATTGATGTCACTCATATCCAAAGTCACTTTAATTTTTGGACGCCACTGACCTTGCGCTAGCTGCGGGTTGCTGTTGGTTTGAGAAATCACCGGCATATTTAAGCTGTGAAGTTTTACTTTTAAGCTGTTGAGATCGGCATATACGCCAGCAACCGGAAAACGTGGCAACGCTGTTAATGGCGAATAGGGCCCCGCTGCACCAGATTGTTGACCAAATGCCACAAAACCGTGTTTTTCAAGCATAGTTTCAATCTGTTCGTTGTACTCACCATAAGGGTAAGCCAGCATTTTCAAATTCTGTCCCGTCGCCTTAGCAATTGCGTTCTCGGTACGCAGAATATTTGCCTCAATACGAGCCAGCCACTGTGCATCACTCTCCCCTGCTTGCTTACGAATTAAGTGCTCGTGCCCCCAGCTATGGTTAGCAATCTCAGCACCTTCATTTGACAAGCTGATAAGTTGTTGCCAGCTCATCATCTCACCGTACTCTTTTAAGATCGGCTCAACCGAGACAAAAAGCGTGTAGGGGAATTTATATTGCTTTAAAATAGGATGCGCAGTATTGGCAATACTGCGGTATCCATCATCAAAAGTAATCGCGATCGTTTTCGCTGGCAGTGTTTTTTTCGCCTTAATAGACTCCACGACTGTTGAAAGCGGCACAACATTAAAGTTGTTTTCCGCCAGATACTGCATCTGCTCTTTAAACTGCGCAGGAGTAACGCTGGTAATTGCTGGCGTACTATCTGATACATGATGATATTGCAGTATCACTGCCGCATGAGCCGAAAAACCTGTCAGCGCTAATAGCGCTAGCAACACGTTTTTAACCATAAATATTAGACCTCTATAATGATTGCCTTACTGTTAAACCCACAAAAAAACCGACAACTGTTTGCTCTAGCGTTACCGATGATCTTATCAAATATCACGGTGCCGCTATTAGGTTTAGTCGATACTGCCGTTGTTGGACATCTTAGCAACGCCTATTATTTAGGCGGCGTGGCAGTTGGGTCAACGATTATAACCTTAATTTTGTGGTTGCTAGGATTTTTACGCATGGCAACCACCGGATTAGTGGCGCAAGCCTACGGCGCAAACGATACCCAGCAACAATTTAAGCTACTGGTTCAAGCCGCAAGTTTAGCATTACTGTTTGGCATTGTAGCCATAGCGCTACAACTGCCGATCCTCAATTTAGCCATGGCAATGTCAGACGCCAGCGTGGAGGTTGAGCGTTATTGCCGCGAATATTTCCAAGTCAGGATCTGGTCGACCCCATTTGCCCTCATGAATTTGGTCTTGCTCGGCTGGCTACTTGGGCGTCAACAGCCCAAAGCCGCAATGTGGCAGTTAATTATCGCCAACTTAGTCAATATAGTTTTAGATGTGCTCTTCGTGCTCGTTTTCGGCTGGGGCGTAAAAGGCGCTGCGCTAGCATCAGTATTTGCCGATATCTCGGGCTTTTTAGTGGCGCTAACTATGGTTCGCGGGCAGCTCAGTAAGCTAGGGGGCTTTAAGTTATTTGAAGTTGCTAAGCAACTGACACTACAAAGCTACGCTAAGCTGATGGGCTTAAATAGAGACATTTTTGTTCGCAGTTTATGCCTACAACTCTCGTTTGCCTTTATGACCTTTTATGGGGCGGGATTAGGCGATAACACGGTGGCAGCCAATGCCATATTGCTCAATTTATTACTCCTTATCTCCTATGCACTTGATGGCATAGCCTATTATGCCGAGGCTGAGGTTGGCCGAGCATACGGGCAAAAGAATAGTCGATTAATGCGCGAATCGGTAACACTCGCTTGGGCTTGGTCGGCGATAGCCGCTGCTGGTTTTATGTTATTTTTTGCCTTAGCAGGCTCAAACATTATCGCCATGCTAACCAGCTTAAGTGAAGTACGTGCCGTGGCAGAGCAATACCTTATTTGGGTGATATTTTTACCCCTACTCGCTTTCGGATCTTATCTTTTTGATGGTGTGTATATTGGTGCTGCTCAAGGAAAAGTGATGCGTAACAGCATGATCTTATCGACCTTTGGCGTGTTCTTTCCTGTTTGGTATCTATTAGAACCCCAAGGTAACTTTGCATTATGGGCCGCGATGAGCTGCTTTATGTTAGCCCGTAGCGCTTCGCTGTCACTGCATTATTGGTTCAGACTCAGACAAGCGTTAACCGCATAAGAGCAACATAAAATAAGCATAAAAAAACGCGACCTAGGCTTAGAGCCTGAGTCGCGTTTTTATTATCAATAACACATACCTATTACTGGTAAGAGTGCTCACCATGTTGGTGTTCAGTCACGTCTTTAACGCCTGTTAGTTCACCAGGGAACATATCAAGTAGTTGCTTCTCGATTCCATCCTTTAGGGTCACATCAACCATAGAACAACCATTACAACCACCACCAAACTGAAGTACCGCAATACCGTCTTCGGTGATTTCAACTAGCATGATGTTACCACCGTGGCTAGCAAGCTGAGGGTTGATTTCAGACTGGATCACGTACTCGATACGCTCTGACAGAGAAGCGTCATCAGACACTTTACGCATCTTAGCGTTAGGTGCTTTCAGCGTTAACTGAGAACCTAGCTGATCAGTCACGAAGTCGATTGTGGCCTCTTCAAGGAAAGGGACACTCTTCTCGTCAACCATGGCATTAAAGCCGTTAAATTCTAATTCTGTGTCGTCAGATTCAACGGCATCTGGTGGGCAATATGATACGCCACACTCAGCCTGAGCTGTGCCGGGGCTGATAACAAATACTCGAATGTGAGTTCCTTCAGGCTGATCTGATAGCAATTTAACAAAATGCGCCTGAGCTGCTTCGGAAATGGTAATCATGAAAACATGCTCCGTCAGGGATAAACCTGAGTGTTTTAGTAAGAATTAACCCTATAATACTCTTACTCTGCAATCCTTTGTAGCCCCTAAGGCTCACAGATTGATAATAAACACCAAACAGATCACAGTTTTTTATCTTAGCCTAGAGTAGTTTTGTCGTCGCTGAGCTGTTAATTTAACAACTATATTATAAATATAACGAAAAACTCCATGCTTAGAATTGGTCTATTTTTTTTATGCGCTTTTTTGACATTACCTTCCTTTTTTGCCGAAGCAAAAAAGACGCGTTTAACCGATAACCCCCTTTACGGCGTCACCACAACCAGTCCTGAAGGGTTTTTAGGCTACCCCCTTGGTGAGCGTTTACTGCGCCATGATCAGATTAACTATTACCTTAACGAAATAGCTAAGCAAAACCCCCGAGTCTCGATTGAAAATACCGGCCAAAGCCACGAAGCAAGACAGCAGCTCACCGCGGTTATCACCTCGCCAGAAAACCAAGCCAAACTCGATGAAATTTTAGCTCAAAGACAGCAAATCAAATATCAAGGCAAGCAAGCTGGCCCGCTGATTATCTGGCTAGCCTATTCGATTCATGGCGATGAAATTAGCGGTGCCCATAGCGCCATTAAACTCAGCCACATGCTGGCCACCAGCGAAGAAAAATGGGTATTAGATCTGCTCGATAATGCAGTAGTGCTGATTACACCGAGCCAAAACCCCGATGGTCTAGATAGATTTTCCACTTGGGCCAACAGCTATGCGGGCAAAGTCACGGTTACCGACCAAAACCATAAAGAGCATAAACAAGGTTGGCCAACGGGCCGTAGCAATCACTATTTAGCCGATCTAAACCGCGACTGGTTATTTCTGCGACACCCTGAATCACAAGGCCGTGTAGCACTATTTCATCGTTGGCAGCCACATTATGTGGGGGACTTTCATGAGATGGGCCATAACAATACTTACTTTTTTCAGCCCGGTGTGCCTGATAGAACCCACCCACTGACCCCTGCGGCCAACCAGAAGTTAACCGCCAAATTGGCCGCCTATCATCAAGCCGCACTCGACGATAAAAAACAGCGCTATTTTAGTCGGCAGTTGTTCGATGACTTCTTCTATGGCAAAGGGTCAACCTATCCCGACATCAACGGTGCCATCGGTGTATTATTTGAACAAGCTAGCCCTCGCGGGCAGGAGCAAGACTCCGTCAATGGCGTGGTTAAATTTGAAGAGGCGATAGAAAATCAATACGCCACCTCGATTTCAAGCTTAAAAGGTGCGTTGGCGTTAAAGCCAGAGCTTGAGCAATATCAAGCTGAGTTCTTTGAAAATAAGCATCAAAAGCCGATGAACAAAAAACCGCGTCAAGCGGGGTCGTTAGTGAGCGCAGACAAGGACCCCGGCCGCATCAAAGCACTAACGCAACTGCTGGCACAGCACAAAATAGAGTATTACTACCTTACTAATCCGCTGTCGCAAGCAGGCATCGATTTTGAGGTTAATAGCAGTATTTTCATCCCCGATAATCAAGCACAATCATCACTGCTAAAAGCGATGTTTGATGACAGAACTGAGTTTATCGATCCGACTTTTTATGATATTTCGGCCTGGAATTTACAACATGCTTTTGACTTAAGCCTGCGCCGTAATGTCAAACTCGAGCTAAGTGTGCTCAGCCAAAGACCTCCCAAGTTCCAAGTTAATCACTGGGGCGATGACAGCGTTGCGCTGCTAATTGATTGGCGTGAAAGGCAAGCAGCCCAGTTATTACAACAACTGCTCGAACAAGGGGTGATGGTCAAATTTGCCGCTAAGCCATTTAGCGTTAAAGCCTTTAGTGACAAGAGCTTGAGTGACAAAACTTTTGGTGACAAAGCTGGCTCTAATGAAATTAATTTTGCTGCCGGCACACTGCAAATCCCATTAAAGCAAGACAAGTTATCGGCGACAGAGATCAGCCAAAAAGTCAGTAAATTAGCCCACGAATTGCAAGTTAACATTGTCGCTGTTAGCACCAGTGCGGCAAGCAAAGGCATCGATCTTGGCAGCCCAGACTTTAAAGTGATCAATCCCATTAGGCCACTGATCATCAGCGGTAAAGGAGCGTCAATTCCCGAGGTTGGTCAACTTTGGTATTACCTGGATAACACTTTAGGAGTCGCGACGACCTTAGTCGATATTAATCATCTCGCTGCAGTAAAGCTAAGCGATTACAGCCATGTACTCATGGCCGATGGCAACTATCAAACACTGGATGAAAGATTTGCCCGCAAACTGGGACAGTTTGCCTCGAACGGTGGTGTAGTCATAGCCCAAAAAGGTGCATTACATTGGTTAAGTGACTCCAACTTACTCAGAACGAATTTACGCAACGAGCGTTTTTACAAACAACTATTTGATGCAGACGGACTAACCTTTGATAAAAAATCCAAATTCAGAGCCCAGCAAGAAATTGGCGGCGCGATAGTGGAGCTGAAGCTCGATGCTAGCCACCCGATTAACTTTGGCTTAAATGGCGATAGGCTACCCGTTATGAAAAACAGAGTGTTAGGTTTTTCTCAAACATCCAGCGCCTTTAGCGTCGCGGCAAACTACGCGTCAGATCCTTTGCTTAGTGGCTACTTAGCGAAGCAATACCAACATAGCTTTAGCAATTCGCCAGCCATTATTATTGAATCTCGCAATAAGGGCGCAGTCGTCGCGATAACCGACAACCTGCTCTTTAGAAATATCTGGTTAGGCAGCGAAAAAGTCTATGCCAACGCACTCTACTTTATTCCTGCGTTGCATTAAGGATAGATTAAATGCCCGGTGCCTCAGCCCTTGCGAGGCACCAGACCTGCACCTGAGTATGGTTGCGCTGCATTAGCTTGGCGATTTCATCTACCGTGGTTCCGGTGGTTACCACATCATCAATCAAGGCGACTCGCTGCCAGTTAAATTCAGCAGAGAGTTCAAAGGCATTACTCAGATTTTTACGACGCATTTTTCCGCTTAGCCCAGCCTGAGGCCGTGTATCTCTAACCCTTAACAACATATTATCGATCAGCGGAATGTCTAATCGTTTGGATATGGCAGCGGCAATAATCCACGCTTGATTAAAGCCTCTTTGTTGCAGTCTTTTTCGGTGCAATGGCACCGCAATAATCACTTGCGGTAATTCAATAAAGCCTAAGTGTTCTAGGTAAAGCAGTCGCTGCACTAAAGCCTCAACCAGAATATCTATCACTGCAAATTGCGCTTGATACTTAACCTGACCAACCCAATGCCCCATCCCCTGATGATAGCTACAAGGAGCAATGACTTTAAGTGCATGGCGCTGCATGCAACGGCCACAAAATGGCGCTTGGATGGCTATTTCACAGCCACAACCCAAACAAATATCCGTTTGATAACGGCAAGCATGCAAACAAACGGTGCAGACCCCGCGATTCTGACTCGCTATATGTTGATGGCACATCAAACAGCGATTGGGTAACATAGCCGCAAGCCATCTATTCCATAGTCCTGTCTTGATAGATGAAATCCTTTTCACATTTTTAGCGTTAACGATAGCGAGGCCTGAGTGAGTCAAGGTAAGTTACATATTGAATCTGTTGGCCAAGGCCCTGACGTAGTCATGCTACATGGTTGGGGCGTTAACAGCGCCGTATTTACGCCATTACAGAACGCCTTAGATCAGTATAGGGTTCACTTTGTCGATCTGCCGGGATTTGGTCACAGCCAAGCAGTCGATGGTAATATTCAAGACTGGCTTGCAGCCATTATCGAGCAAGTTCCGCAGCAAGCGATTTGGACCGGATGGTCACTGGGAGGCCTCGTTGCCACCTTAGCCGCTATCCATCACCCACAGCGCGTGTCAGCCCTGTGCACCATTGCCTCATCACCTTGCTTTATGGCGCAACAAGATTGGCCGGGGATCCCTGCTGATGTATTAGGCCAATTTGCTAGCCAATTAACCCAAGACCTTGATAAAACCGTTGAGCGATTTCTAGCGATTCAGGCCATGGGTAGCCAAACCGCCAAGGCCGATATTAAACAATTAAGAGAGTTAGTACTTGCTCGCCCACGCGCCCAGCAATCTGCGTTAGCGCAAGGGTTAAATATGCTCGAAACAGTCGACCTTCGGCCTCACCTCAGTCAAATTCAGCAGCCATGGTTGAGGATATGGGGGCGACTCGACGGCTTGGTTCCGCGTCGAGTGATTAACGCGATGCCACAACGAGAAAATAGCCAAGATATGTTACTGACTAAGGCATCACATGCGCCCTTTATCAGTCATCAAACGGAATTTACGGATGCTTATAAGCTTTGGTTAAACAGCCTAGGCTAAGCGTTTTAATGCTTATCGGTATTAATACTCATCGTACAAAAGATGCGATTGGTATCAGTCTATTCAAGCAAAAACCTAAGTAAATTATGTAAATAGTTAACGACTACGCTTTATTTTTACGCCGACATTGATTAATATTTAATCACGCAAGAATACTCAAGTCAGGCGATGAATAAATGTTAGTGGTCACCAACTATCCCAACGTGCCAATTGCGACATCTAATGCCGCAACTGACTCTGCGCGCACAGATAGTCAACAACGACCACCAATTATTCCACCGCAACAGCCCACCAAAGGCCATGAAGAACGCGCCTTTAACCCGCAACACGAGCGCACAGCTGAACAAGCGCAGACTCAAGCTAAACTACGTGAGTCGGTGCAAGGCAAGCAACAAGGCCAATCTCAGCATCAAGAGCAATCAGGTCAAGAGAAGCAAAAGCAAAGCGCTGCGCTAAATTTAAAGCAGCTGCTAAGACAGTGTGGTCCACTCAAGCGTAGTGATATAAAAATATCTGGGCAACAGCCTGAGGCTGCGAGCAAAGAAAAAGCCGCCGCAAAGCCAGTGATGGCTAACGAGACACTAGAGTTTTACCAAGCTTTTGGTGTGCGTATTGAGACCTTTTATCATCAGCGAACCGAGCCTGATACTCAGCCTGCCTTTTTGATTATGGCTTAATTATGTCGATATAAAAAAACCGACAAACTGTCGGTTTTTTTGTGGTGCATTTCTACTGTGAGCAGAGGTTATCTGCGATCGAGATTACTTCTTCAGTTTGGCGAAGGCATCGGCAAAAGCGTTACCCATGGCTGCATTAGCTTGCTGCTTAGGCTTTTGCGACTTTTGTTGCCCACGCTGCTGATTAGCAGCTTTATTTGGTACATTTTTGCTATGCGCCGGGCGTGGTGCACTCTTAGGTGCGTCGCCAGCCTTGTCATCAAGACGCATAGTTAAGCCGATACGTCGACGCTCTGCATCAACTTCCATCACCTTAACTTTAACGATATCACCGGCTTTAACTACTTTATGCGGGTCATCAATAAACTTGTCGGTCATCGACGAGATATGCACTAAACCATCTTGATGCACGCCCACATCAACAAAGGCGCCAAAGTTGGTCACGTTAGTCACCACACCTTCTAAGATCATATCCAGCTTAAGATCTTTAATCTCTTCCACACCGTCTTTGAAGGTTGCAGTCTTGAACTCACCACGAGGATCGCGCCCAGGTTTATCAAGTTCAGCGAGAATATCGGTGACCGTTGGCAGACCAAATTCGCTAGTGATAAAGTCTTGTGCCACTAGCGCTTTAAGCAATTCTGAATTCCCGATGAACTCTACAACAGACACACCTTTAGCGGCAGCCATTGATTCAACCAATGCGTAGGCCTCAGGGTGTACAGAAGAGCCATCAAGCGGGTTGTCGCCATCGTTAATACGCAAGAAACCAGCTGCCTGCTCGTAAGCTTTAGGGCCAAGGCGTGCCACTTTAAGTAACCCCTTACGGTTATTAAAGCGGCCTTGCTCGTCACGGTGAGTCACAATATTACGTGCCAAAGTTTTATTGAGTCCGGCAACTTGTGCAAGCAGGGCAGCCGATGCCATGTTCACATCAACACCCACACCGTTTACACAATCCTCAACAACGGCTTCTAGTGAACTAGATAGTTGGCTCTGACTAACATCATGTTGATACTGACCCACACCAATCGCTTTAGGCTCAATTTTAACCAATTCAGCCAAAGGATCTTGCAGACGACGGGCAATAGACACCGCGCCACGAATCGAAACGTCAATATCCGGAAACTCTTCCGAAGCGAGTTCTGATGCTGAGTAAACTGATGCGCCCGCTTCGCTGACCATAATTTTGGTCAAAGTAGGCAACTCAGCTTTTACTTGGCTAATGAGATCGGCCGCGAGCTTATCGGTTTCACGCGACGCTGTACCATTACCAACCGCAATCAACTCAACTTTGTGCATTTTCACTAAGTTGGCTAATGTTCTCACCGATTTATCCCACTGATTTTGCGGAGCATGCGGGAAAATAGTGGTATGCGCCATAAGCTTGCCAGTGTCGTTAACAATAGCGACTTTTACACCTGAGCGAAGACCAGGATCTAAACCTAAGGTCGCTTTTGCCCCCGCTGGGGCCGCCATAAGCAGATCGCCTAAATTGCGGGCAAAGACCTTAATCGCTTCTTGTTCTGCACTGTCACGCATACGGCCAAGAAACTCGGTTTCCATCTGTAGCGCAATCTTGACTTTCCAAGTCGCCGCAACCACGGTTTTTAACCATGCATCGACTGCTGAATCAGTAAGTCCTAGTTTGAAGTGCTCTATAATAATCACTTCACAATAGCTTGCTTGCTTAGGCTCGTGCTGCGGATCGGCATTGATATTTAGACTCAACATCCCTTCGTTACGGCCGCGTAGCATAGCGAGTGCACGGTGCGATGGTACATTGGTCAGCTTTTCAGCGTGCTCGAAATAATCTCTAAACTTAGCGCCTTCTTTCTCTTTACCTTTAACCATACGGCTTTCAAGTACGGCATTTTGCTCGACTTGAGTACGAATTTTTTGCAGCAGTTCAGCATCTTCGGCAAAACGCTCCATCAAGATAAAACGTGCACCATCAAGTACTGCTTTCTCATCGCTAAAACCTGCGTCAGCATTAATATAGTCCGCTGCAATGGCTTCACAATCAACTTGACGATTCGCGAGTAAGAAATCGGCTAAAGGCTCGATGCCCGCCTCAATAGCGATAAGGCCTTTAGTACGGCGCTTTGGCTTATAAGGTAGGTAGAGATCTTCTAGGCGAGTCTTACTATCGGCAGCAAGAATGGCTGCTTTCAGCTCAGGAGTTAGCTTACTCTGCGCTTCAATACTCGACAAAATCACGTTACGACGATCATTTAGATCGCGCAAATAGCCTAAGCGACTAAAAAGAGTACGTAGTTGAACGTCATCTAAGCCACCAGTGGCCTCTTTACGGTAACGGGCAATAAACGGCACGGTAGCGCCGTCATCGAGTAATGAAATGGTATCGATAACCTGTTGCTGACGAACATTGAGTTCCTCAGCGATGAGCTGTGCAATATTTTGCATAAATAGAGGTCGAGCCTAGTTAAAAAAGGATATTGAGCCAAAGATACCACAGCCCATGGATTTGGTTAATGCTAAAGGCGCTGAACTGAGCACAAATTTAGTTGGATTGGGTATGGCTAAGACAATTACGCTATTAACCATTAGAAACGGTGCAGCCCACGACATACCCAAACGACTTGAACATGCTCATTTCAGAGGCCTTGCGCGAGTTCAATTCTAGGCGTATTAGCGTAGGAATGGTAACTCCCTTTTAAGCTAGTGCAACAACGAAGTGGGCTTGCGCAAAGCCTTCTTCGATGGGTTTTAATGCACTTTCTGCTGCGTTATTGATCTTGCTAAGGGAACAACCATTAACTGCAATCAACGCCTTGCTTAAAGCGCATTAAATTCCCACTGAACCCTGCATCTTCAGGTGGCTTGGGTATAGAGGCTGCAAACAACGATAAAGCAGCAGGATAAGCTATTCGAAACCTTGATAAGAGATGCGGTTGATATACCAAACTTGTTCGCCTGTAGGGGTCTTAATCACGGCTTCATCATCAACCTCTTTTTTCAATAAGCCACGCGCCATAGGCGAGTCAATTGAGATGTAATCTTTACGGCCAAAAATCTCGTCATAACCCACGACCTTAAACTGCAGTTTGTTACCATCATCATTTTCGATTTCAACCCAAGCGCCAAAGAAGACTTTGCCCTCTTGTGCCGGAGAGTAATCAACAACTTGTACGTTTTCTATCGTCTTACGCAAATACCTAACCCTACGGTCAATTTCACGCAGTTTTCGTTTGTTGAAGGTATAGTCAGCATTTTCACTACGATCGCCTAAGCTAGCGGCCCAGCTAACAATTTTCGTGATTTCAGGACGATGCTCGCGCCAAAGGTAATTGAGTTCTTTTTGCAATTTCTCGAAACCTTCACGGGTGACGATAGCGGTTCTCATAGGGTCTACTTTTAAAAGGAATGAATCAAAATTGATGGACAAAAATCATAGCACAAATCCTATGAAACTGAGCAATAGCGATTGATAGAGAAGCGAATTGTTAAAATTCAGCAGCCAAAGGTAATTGCTTATCAATTTGCTTACAATTTCAAATTGATGTCGCTCAAGCCACATTTTCATTGATATTCAAAAGCTTAATTAAATCCAATATTGATTTACTGAGCAACATGAGCCTATTCGTTAAAATGCCTGCTAGTCATTAACATATTAAAACAGCTATATTAGGATGAATCGCATTCAATATCAGCCATTTGCCTATCTACAACAGCTGGCAGCCGAGCAAAAAGGACCTTAAGCATGGGACAAGAAACCTCAAAGATTCTCGTCGTCGACGATGATATGAGACTACGCGCTTTATTAGAACGTTACTTGATGGAGCAAGGTTATCAGGTACGTAGCGCTGCCAATGCCGAGCAGATGGACCGCTTATTAGAACGCGAAAACTTCCATCTACTGGTGCTAGATCTTATGCTTCCCGGTGAAGATGGGCTGTCTATTTGTCGTCGATTACGCCAGATGGGTAACCCCATTCCTATTGTCATGCTCACAGCCAAAGGCGATGAAGTCGATAGAATTATTGGCTTAGAACTGGGTGCCGATGATTACCTACCCAAGCCGTTTAACCCTAGAGAGCTATTAGCACGGATAAAAGCGGTTATGCGCCGTCAAGCACCAGAGGTACCAGGCGCACCGACTCTACAAGAAGAAGAGATCACCTTTGGAGAATACTCTTTAAATCTTGCCACTCGAGAAATGTATCATGGTGAAGAGAGTATCGCCCTAACCAGTGGCGAGTTTGCAGTGCTGAAAGTACTCGTCAGTCACCCACGTGAACCACTGTCGCGCGACAAGTTAATGAACCTTGCTCGCGGCCGCGATTACTCCGCGCTCGAACGCTCGATTGACGTCCAAGTTTCACGCCTACGCCGCTTAATAGAAAAAGATGCGGCAAACCCTCGCTATATTCAAACCGTATGGGGCTTAGGTTATGTATTTGTCCCCGATGGCCAATCACGAAAATAGCTAGGCGACGATAAAAAAGTGACGATTTCTAAGTGCCCTTAAACAGACGATGGTGGCAACGCATATTGCCACGCAGCTCCTTCAGCCAAACAGTGATGTTAATTGGCTGTTTGCTGCTAACCAACCAGCTGGTGTCATACATCTCTGTTGCGGTTTACTTTATTAAACCCAGCTACCAACAGATAAACCAACTTATCGCGAGACAGGTAAAACTCTTGTTTGTTGACGGTGTCGATATCGGCCGTGAACACCTCACCATGGTCGACGCGCTCAATGCTAAAGTGCGCGATGACACCATGCACTTTTATAACCAAAAACAAGCTCGCCTAGCTGGTGTTGACCGCGCGACTTACTACAGCTTTTTGTCTTCACAAATGTCTGAATACCTCGGTGGCAAAGCTGAAGTCCGTATCGCTCAAGGTGAAGAGTTCGAAATTTGGATCCGCCCTCCCCAAGCGCCTTCTATCTGGATTAGGGTGCCATTGACCGGACTGAACGAGAAAAACCTTTCACCACTCACTTTATATCTAATGGTCATTGGCGCCTTAAGTGTGGCTGGCGGATGGTGGTTTGCCCGTCAACAAAATCGCCCACTAAGACGATTACAGAAAGCTGCAATTGCCGTATCTAGAGGTGATTACCCCAACCCGTTGCCATTAAGTGGTTCAACAGAAATCGTTGAGGTAACCAACACCTTTAACCAGATGTCTCACAGCATGAAGCAACTAGAACAAGACCGCGCCCTGCTAATGGCGGGTATTTCTCATGATCTTCGCACTCCCCTCACTCGCATTCGGCTGGCATCAGAAATGATGGTCGAAGAAGATCAATATCTGAAAGATGGCATAGTCAGTGATATTGAAGATATGGATGCCATTATCAATCAGTTCATCTCTTATATTCGTCAAGATCAAGAAGGCACCCGCGAACTTGAGCAGATCAACGATTTAATTCAGGACGTGATCCAGGCTGAATCTAACCGAGAAGGCAAGATTGATTCAGAGCTCGCTGAATGCCCAAGCGTGCCGATGCAAGGCATCGCCGTTAAACGAATATTGAGTAACCTAGTCGAAAATGCCTACCGCTACGGTAATGGATGGGTCAAAATCACCTCACATTTTAACGGTAAATACATCGGCTTTAGCGTCGAAGATAATGGCCCTGGCATCGATGAAGAACAGATCCCAAAACTGTTCCAACCTTTCACTCAAGGCGATACAGCTCGCGGTAGTGTTGGTTCAGGATTAGGCTTAGCGATTATCAAACGTATCGTAGATAGGCATCAGGGCAAGGTGATCCTCACCAATCGTAGCGAGGGCGGATTACACGCCCAAGTTTGGCTACCGATTGAATAGTTTCTAACTGATTTGCTGTAATTAAATTGTAACGAAAAAGCCATACTCTAGCGCCATCTCAAGTATTTGGCGTGAAAAATGAAGATCTCAACCCTCTCCCTTGCAGCTTCTATCGCACTATTGATCATCGCAGCATTATTAGCCTCTGTGGTATTTTGGAGTAACGATAAACGTCAGTTTATCGAGCAGCAAACCTTAAAAGTTCAGCAGATCCAGCAAGGGTTTTTAGTCGATATCAGGCGAGAAGTCGATATGTACCTTGCCAGTGGTGATAGTCGTAAGCTTAAAAATGCCAAGGGCGAACTCGAACAGATGCAAATGCAGGTTGCTTCGCTACATGACCTCAAAACCATGCTATTACAGCAAATTGTCGCCAACTTCATTCAGGCCTTAGATAGCGACTATCGCGCAGCAGGCAAGCTTGCAGGTAATCCAAGACAGCTGCTGGCCCATGCCGAATCAGAGATGTTAGCTTATAACAGTCGCTTGACTGACTACGCAATTATTGGCTTAAACGAACACCCAGCGCTTGCCGACGAATACCTAAACTTAACGCGAAAACTCCCACCTCTGGTCTATAACCTTTCGCAGATCAGTGATGGTTACCTTATCGACAAAGAGAGCCGATTAAAGCCTATCCTTGAAAGCCTTATTGATGAGTTAACTCAGTGGCACTCGCAGCTCGACTCCCTCGCATTAATTGGGATCTACCAAGCACAGCAAGTAGATGAATTTGCCCTTGGTGATGATGAAGCTGAAACTATCGAAATTGGCGAAGGTCCCAGAGCTGAATTACTGAGCCTTACAAGTCGTTATAGTAAAGAGATTAATAATACCCACAGTCTACTAAGTGAAAATCAGCAGTCACAACAATTATTAAGCCAAGATATTAATGCCATAGAGCAACAGTTACTCGCACTAAGTGTTGAGCAACAAGCGCAAAATCAAAAGCTCAAACAGGAGCTGATGCTTGCCATCTATACCATGGTGACAATCCTGATCCTTTTTGCTGCTTGCTACCTGATTTTATTACAGCGACGAGTAGTCAGCCCCCTAAAACACCTTAGCAGGGCATTCCATAGGCTTACCGAATCCAATAGTCGTGAACGCATCGCAATCCATAGACGTTGTGAAACAGGGCTGATCGCCAGTTATTTTAATCAGTTACTGAGTCGCTTTGAAAAAGAAGACGAGCAGCAACGTAAGCAGATGACTCAAGTCTCTAACTCATTATCTCAGCTAGTTAATCGTATTAGCCATATCTCTGCCAACACCGAACAGACCCAGCAAGTCGTGCTTACTGCTCAGCAACAAACGGAGCAAATTCGTACCTTAGCTAGAGATGTTAGCGATACGTCAGAGAGAGTCGAACAAAGTGCACTGCAAACCCAACTACAGATGCAGCAAAGCCAACAAGAGGCTCAAGCTGTTTTGGATGCAACTGATGAAACACAGACTGCAGTCAAACATTGTCATCACGCATTAATGGGCTTATCAACCTCGGTCACCGATGTGTCACTGATCATCGATGTCATCGGCAATATCGCAGAGCAAACTAATTTGTTAGCTCTTAATGCCGCCATAGAAGCTGCCAGAGCCGGCGAACAAGGTAGAGGCTTTGCCGTTGTAGCAGAAGAGGTACGTAATTTATCTCAGCGCACGCAAGTATCATTAAAAGAGATCGTGGATATACTTAGCCAGCTCACTCAAGCCAACTGCGAGTTAGACGCAAGAGTCAAAGGTATTGAAGATGCCAGCGAGAGCCAAAGAGCTCGTGCTCAAAGCCTATGGCAAGTGGCACAAAGCGTGCAAAAACAAGCAAGTGAGATGGCGATGACAGCTAAGCAAGGCGCTCAACATAGTCATCAACAGGTATGTTATTTAAATGATTTTACCACCGCTATGATTAGCCTAAGAAACCACGCAAAAGCAGCATCGGAGCAATCAGACATGATAGCCAAAGAAGTACAGCAGAGCGTAGAAAATATCGAAGTCAGCTTAGGGATTAAAGCGGCTTAACATGATAAGGGAGACTTAGGCTCCCTTATCTAGCAAGTATAAAGTTGCTATTATAGCGCTGCTAAAATCGCTTCAGCCGTACTGACCTCAAACGACTTTGGTGCTTCAACATTTAGCGTCGTTACCACGCCATTATCAACCACCATGGCGTAACGTTGTGAACGCACGCCACCAAAACCTGCGGTGTCCATCTCTAACCCTAGAGCCTTAGCAAAGCTGGCATCACCATCGGCCAGCATCATTAACTCTGAGGCATTTTGGGCTTCGCCCCACGCCTTCATTACAAAGGCATCATTAACCGATACACAAGCGATTAAATCAACACCCTTGGCCTGTAATTGGTCGGCTAATACCACAAAACCGGGTAAGTGAGCTTCAGAGCACGTGGGTGTAAATGCACCAGGCACAGCAAATAACACTACCTTTTTATTGGCAAATAATGTCGCCACATCATGGTTAACCATGCCATCTTTGGTTAACTGCGCCAGTGTACCTGCGGGTAGAGATTGTCCTTGTTCGATCATGGTTGTTTCCTTTAATATTTATAATAAAAGACATGCTATGCCAATTTTGGCTGAACAAATACCGATAATAAGTAGGGTTTATCTTCTCAATAACAACCCCCCCAAACAGCATATATGTATTGTTAGCGCTTCCTGCCAAATCGGAACTATCAACCTCTACCACATCAAAGCTGCAAAATGTTATTATTACCGCGACTAACGCACAATACTGACTCTCAAGCTAGTGGCGAGTCAGCCGTTTTTCAATTTGCTTTTCAAATTCCTTTATCAAATTAGTTTTTGCACTTTTTATAGCCTCACTTAAGGTCAGTTAACCATGCCATTGCCAAAAGATGAACTCCCTATCGGTAACAGCCAACAATCAAGCGATTCAGAATATGAAACGCCTGAGTTAGCTATGGTTGAAGTGAGTCAATCGGTTGAGCAATTAACTAATGCTGAGGGCGAGCAGCAGGCCGAACTATTCCATGACATGCTAGAAGAAGCCGAGCCCGGTACTGTGGCTTTGTTGCTAGAATCATTACCGCTAGATGAGCGTTACGAGCGTTGGTTGCAAGTTGAAACGAGCGAGCGTATTGCTGTACTAGATCTCATGCGTGCCGACCCGCGTAATGGCATTTTGGATGAGATGCCTGAAGCCGAGTTAGACTTGCTGTTCTCACAGATCTCACCTGAAGATTTGATTGAATGGAGTGATACGCTATCTGACGCCATGACCGAGCGCGCCCTATCACAAATGGGTGAGCGCCAACGTCAGCACTATGATCGCTATGACCAATACTCTGAAAATGAAATTGGCCGTTACGCAGAACATCAATTTTTAGCGCTCAATCTGACCTCAACCGTGTCACAAGCGCAGCGTTTCTTCCGCCGTATCAAGCTTGACTGTAACGATCATGTATTTCTGCTCGATGATGATGACAAATATATTGGCAGCGTACGCCGCCACGATGTGTTTCGCGCAGCGCCTGAAACCACTTTAGAAAGTTTATTGTGGGAAGACAGTCGCTCCATTCTTGCCGATGCCAGCTTGATTGAAGCGGCTGAGGCGATTGAGCACAGTAACGAACTAGAAATTGCTATTGTCGACGCCAGCGGCATTATGATTGGCCGCATGACACTGCGCACCGCTACTGCATTAGTGCGTGAGCATTACGAAGCACAATTAATGGCAACCGCAGGTATGGACGAAGACGACGATCTATTCGCCCCTATCACAGTCGGTGCCCGACGCCGTGCAGTCTGGCTAGGCATTAACTTGTTAACCGCACTTTTAGCCTCGGCCACCATCGGCTTATTTGAAGATGTGCTTGAAAAAGTGGTTGCCTTAGCAGTACTGATGCCGATTGTGGCGTCGATGGGCGGGATTGCGGGTAGTCAGTCGCTCACCTTGATGATCCGCGGTATGGCCATGGGCCAGGTATCTTCGGGTAACGTCATGTCGCTGCTAAAAAATGAGCTCGGTATTGGTATCTTAAATGGTGTGCTGTGGTCGACAGTGATTGGTCTAATTGCCGGCTATTGGTTTCACGACCCCATTATAGGCACTGTGATTAGCGCAGCGATTTTAATTAATATGGCGGTAGCAGCCATCGCAGGGGTAATGGTGCCGATGATCTTGCAAAAATTGAATCAAGATGCCGCGCTATCGGGCTCGGTTATCTTAACCACTGTCACCGATGTGGTGGGCTTCTTCTGCTTCTTAGGCCTAGCCTCTGTTTTGTATCTGTATTAATGCCCGCTCAGGATAGGCGGAAAACAAAAAGCCTAGCAAAAATAGCTAGGCTTTTTTGTTAATAGCGTTCAAGTTATTAGCCCAATTAAGCCGTCATTGCCGCTTTCACATAAACATCGAAGCGATTTTTCTTAGTGGCAATCACCATACTCGGTTTTACACCATCTAAGTCATCAGCATAATCGGGGCGCTTAACCACAACGCGCTTAGTGGCGAGTGCCATTGCTGGAGCAAGTAAGCCGTCAGCATCGAGATCGGCACCTACTAATGACTGAAACACGCGCATCTCTTTCTTTACCAGTGCTGATTTTTCACGGTGTGGATACATAGGATCGAGATAAACCACATCCACTTCAGTATTCGACGCTTTAGCCGCATCAGCTAATGAGTCAATGCTCGAACCATGAAACAAGCTCATACGCTCACGCATCCAGTTACCGATTTCGGCGTCTTCATAGGCGCGGCGCAGGCCATCTTCTAATAACGCAGCCACAATAGGGTGACGCTCAACCATTAACACCTTGCAACCTAAACTTGCCAGTACAAAGGCGTCACGCCCAAGCCCTGCAGTACCATCAACCACCGTCGGCATTACGCCCTGTTTTAGGCCCACCGCTTTAGCGATTGACTGGCCACGACCACCACCAAATTTACGACGATGAGCAACAGCACCTGAAACAAAATCGACAGAGATCCCTTTCAGCTTTGGCTCATCACGCTTTATTAGTGTCAGAATATTATCTTCAAAGACCAACTCAAACTCTGCATCTGGATCGTAAACCAGTCCCCAGCGCTCGCAGGCCGATTCGATTGTTGGGTAATGTCGATTAAAGAAAATGCTGGTCACAATTAGGCTCTATGTTTGAGTGTTAACCTGCAGATAATACCACTCCTCGTAAAGAAACCATATCAACCACATCAGCCTCTATCATCAATTTCAGGCTTATTTTGCGAAGTTTACCCCCTCAAAAAGCCTCAAAACAACTCAAAGCAACTGAAATCGGCCTAAAAAACTTCAATATAACTATAAGTAGGTAGGTGCTCACATCCTAGTCAATCTGCATAAGGCACACTTTTTCGGTCGTTGATAAATCAAACGGCTAAAAAAGAATTAAAGAGAGATTAAGTGATGATGAACGTAAACAAATTTAAAACAAGATTGTGCTACGCCACACTTGTTGCAGCCTGCTCAATGAGCATGGTTGCTTGTTCGGGTGATGACGGTAAAGACGGTGAAGATGGCAAGCCAGGTGGTAACCTAACCACACAGGCTGAAGTGCTTACAATTACAATCGATAACACGACGATTACCGATAACACGCTCACGATTGATTTTAGCGCTGAGAACGAATTAGCGATCCCAGTGGTAAAGATTGCCGCAATTAAGCTAAATGCAGCCCAGTTAATGCCCCAAGCTGAAGGCGAGCGTTCACAGTGGCAAAAGCTAGCCGGTGAAACATGTTCACCCGCTAAAGGGTGTGCCGGCACGTTAACGGACAACATGGACGGCAGCTACAGCTACAGCATGAATTCATCTCTTGTTGCTGGCGATATCAGTCACAACAGCGAATACACCCAGCGCGTGCTATTTAGCGTTTTAGAAACTGACAATCTACCAGCCACTGAAGTTATCTCTGACTTTAATCTTGATGGTAGCGAAATCACCAACAATCGCAGCATCATCGACGGCAGCTCTTGCCTAAGCTGTCACGATGATATCGCCTCGATTAAACATGGTGGCGCCAACATTGAAAACTGTGCCAGCTGCCACACCAATAACAACATGGGTAATCCTGCTATGGTTTGGCCGGTGTTAGCCCATACAGCGCATATTGGTATTACGCCGCAAGCGCTAGGCAACTGTACCACTTGTCACGCTAAAGAAGTGAGCGACACAGAGCTGCAAGCCACTAACTGGAACCAAGTGCCAGCACGTGAGACTTGTTCAAGCTGTCACGATATGACCACTAATCCAGTGTATGACCACAGCACTCAACCTGATAACGGTAACTGCCTAACCTGTCACTCACCAGAGAATACTTACGATGTTCATATGAGTAAGTCAGAGAAAGCAGTAGAGGAAGATCAGCGCAATATCGTCAACATCAGCCTTGAAGACGCTAAGCTCGTAGAAAAAAACGGTGAGCACTTTGCTGAAATCAGCTTTGCCATGCTTGATAGACAAGGGCAACGTATTGCTGTTGCAAACAATAACCCTGCTGATGCCGATTGGATTAAAAACCTGCAGCTTTACGTAAACTGGGGTACGTCTGTCGACTTCACCACCAGCCGTGGCTACAGCATCTTTGTTAAGAGTAATAAGAAAGATATTACGCAAGATGGTAGCGGTGACACTCCAGCCGGTGAGCGTGAACGTACACAGTTACACAAGTCTGAAGGCAATGTGTTTACCTACTTAATGGGCCCTGTTGTAACTCAAGATGCCATTTCAGGCGACTTAATTGACGATGCAGGCTTTATCACTAACCGCTTTATTTACTGTTTTGACGATGCACAAAATCTAGTGAGCTGTGATCAATCAGGCCACACTAAAAATGCCGAAGCAAACAAGCGCTGGTTCTTTAATAAAGATGGGCTAACCGACGCACCTGAAGCTAAGAGACCAGTGATTGTCAGTAACAGAACTTGTGGCTCGTGCCATGGTTATGATGAATTTAACGACAACTCAGAGCTAGCTTGTCGTAGCTGCCATAGTCGTAAGACTGAGATCAACAAAGAGCTAGCAGATACCACCTGTTTTTCTGGCCATGATCACGACGAACTTGGCGAGCATGTACGTCCATTTGAAGAGCGCGCTATGATGCCAGGCGGTAAGCCGGGCTTCCTAAGCTCAACAGCCGACATTGTTGATCCATGCTTAGCTTGTCATAACCCGAACACACCACCAACTCAGGCTATTCGAGAGATGCACACGAAGAAAGGTGATTGGGATTATGTTGAACAGCTAACCGTAAGCCATCCTGACCACAAAGTATGGATGCACTCACTACACACCAATCAACGTGCGACCCAAGATCGTGAAAACGGCGTACGTAATATCGAGTTTCCAGCCGATAAAGCCAACTGCTACCGTTGTCACGAAGGTGACACCTTTGGTGTTGAACGCCTAACGGCAGTCGGTCGCCCACTGGCACTGGATCTAGATTACAACCCAGATTCAAGGGCACACCCTGCGATTGATATCACTGTTGATGCGTATACTTCACCAGTTTCTGCAACGTGTTATGCCTGCCATGCTAAGCAAGAAAATGCCAACGGTAAGATGGTTATCAATAAGGCTGTGCGTGCACACATGGAGCAAAACGGGGGTCGATTCGGCGTTGCTGCAAACGAGCTGCAAGTTGAAGCGTGCGCAGTTTGTCACTCGTTAGACAACCTTAAACAGGTGCATAACTTGTAATCTTTGAAAGTTTTAAATTGATGTCCCAACCTGGTTTCCCTGCAAGTTGATCAGACAAAGAGGTCAAGCAGCCTAACACTTTGCGTTAGGCTGCAACTTTTATAGCAAGCGACTAAAACTCGGTGCTTTAATCCCTTTAAAATATTGAGTCCTCATTTAACATTTCTATGCATAAACTGATTTTATCGCAGCTAAAAACTTGTTGCGCTAGCTGGCAACCTTTACGTAAAGGCGGAAGTGGGTCAAAGTTTAGCTGCAAAAATTTCCTCCACTAAAAGCCTAAGAATATACTGAATTAGATATTTGTTTTATTTGAGAATGCCCGTGCAACTAACGCCAACGCTAAGCTTAAACGTGGTTCAGCAACACCTAGTTGATGCTGAAGACTCTTCACGTATCGAACTCAGCTTTGCCGAGACCGCAGTGTTACAACTGATGCTTAAACATCAGGGCACATTGATTACTCGCGAAGCCTTATTAGAAGCGGGCTGGCATGACAGAGTTGTCTCCGCATCATCACTGCAACAGTGCATTAGTGTGCTCAGAAAGAAGCTGGCTAACTACCCAGAAGTCGAACTTAAAACGATTCCAAGACACGGTTATGTATTACATCTAGCGAGTCAAAGCAAAAACAACTATTGCTTTAAAAAACCAAAAGCGGCATTGCTGTTTGCAATCGCAGTTATCGCATCACTGATCTTGCTCAGCTACGCTTATATCAGCCATAATCAAGCGCCTTATAACGAAAACCTAGTAAACAGTAAGCTAAGTAATATTGCCGGTAACATTCGTGTCTTTGCCGCTGCTGAACAGTCAAAACTGTCAGCCGATGCCACCAATAAACGCCTAAAAAACCAAATAAATGATGAGCCAAACTGGCAAGCACCGTTTAGTAGCTTTACCAGCTTTGCGCTACTTAGCAACAAGATGGACAGCTTTGCCATTTGTCCTGACTACCAACAAAACCAATGTAGTGGTAAGCAACTGATCAACATCAGTAGCGAAACCGAACACGGCAGCCAATTAGAGTTATCAGACTTTCTAACCACTAAAATCAGGATGGAGCAGAAGACCTATAACAAGTTGGATCTGCCTGAACTTAAAAAGCATCAAGGGGACTTAAAAGAACAGATCTATCATGGCGATCTGTACTTCTCCATCAATGACAATCGTCTAGTGCGTAGCGACATTCGTATTTCATTAGTCAACCTCGCACCTGATAACGGCATATTTTATTTCGCCGCCTGTATTACCGACGAAGACTGCTACACCACGCCTATCCGTTACGAGATCCGCGGTCACTTCAAGCGTACGACAGAAAAATGGCAACAGCGTAAAGTTGAACGCTTCGATATTGAGGTCAGTAAAACCACACTGTCTTCACCCAATGCGTTGTCCGACACCGCACAACTCATCTATCTCGCCCTAAGAAAGCAGCATCTAACACAAGAGAGTTTACGCTTTTACCGCGTCTATCAAGACGATGCCACCGCCGTATGGCAACTGCCGCTAGTCAACAACAATATCATGTGGATGCAGCGGCAAACTCTCAAATTATGATACTAGGCTGGAGTTGTTGTATAATCAACGCTCTCTCCATCTTTGGTTTTAAACTCAATGTTAAGTTATCGTCACGGCTATCACGCAGGCAATTATGCCGATGTTCTCAAACACGCTATTTTGCTGCAAGTGCTTAAACTTATGCACAAAAAAGATAAGCCAATGGCTTATATCGACACCCATGCAGGTGCTGGCGGCTACGCGTTAACCGATGAGTTTTCAAAGAAAACCGGCGAGTACTTAGATGGCGTCGCCAGACTCTGGAACAGAACAGACTTGCCAGAGTCATTAGTGCAGTACATTACCGATGTAAAACACTTCAACCAAGGTAAAGAGGATCTAGAGTTTTACCCCGGTTCTCCGGCTTTTGTAGATATGAACATGCGCGAAAAAGATCGCATGGTATTGCACGAGCTTCATGGTACTGACTTCCTCACTTTAGAAGAACAGTTTGCTGGTGACCGCCATGTGCGTGTTATCAAGGGTGATGGCCTTAAAGGCCTTATCGCAGCAGTACCACCACTTGAACGTCGTGGCGTAATTTTGATTGATCCGAGTTACGAAATTAAAACTGATTATCAAGATGTCGCTAAAGCGATTATTAAAGCGCATAAGCGTTTTTCTACTGGCGTATTTATGTTGTGGTATCCGGTTGTTGACCGTGATCAAACCGAAGGTATGCTGAAACTATTAGCCGAGAGCGGCATTAAAAATCAACTGCGTATTGAGCAAGCGATTAAGCCTGATAGCAATGAATTTGGCATGACAGCAGCAGGCCTATGGGTTATCAATCCCCCGTGGCAGCTAGATACTATCGCCAAAGAGATGCTCGATTATTTAGAGCGCCGTATTGGCCATAACGGTGGCAAGACAACTGTTAAGCAAGAAGTGCCGGAATAAAGAAAGAGCTTAAAAGATAGATCCTAGGTCCGAGGTTCTAGGCCCTAGGAAAAGCTAAGACGAGAACGGGCTTCGCCCTGCGAGACGTGACTGCGTCACTTCGAGAGCGCGACGTTGTCGCTTCTAGGAAAGGCTAAGATTTAAAAGAGACAATCAAAATATTACTGGCGCGATGCGTCAGCTTTAGCCTTTGCTTTTAAGCTTTTCCTAGCAGCCAACTTGTTGGCGTCCTAGTCGGTGCGTAGCACCGTCCTAGCAGTGAGCCTGCGAACGCCCTAGTACCTATCGAACAGCGAGCCTGCGAACGTCCTAGAACCTAGGTCCTATCTCCTAACCTGATGCTTATAAACACTCTTGATCATCATTCAGCTGACGGCTAAATACTCCCAGAATTGCATTTAAGATACCGACTTCGACATCTTTATTATTTTGAGTTGATGCAGTCGAACTCCCGCCAATTGATTCTCGCTGCTCTCTTTGCTGTTCGTTACTGTGAGCGCCGCTAACAAAATCACAGCCCGCATTTGCAATAGTGTTTGATGAACACCCTACTAGCGTTAAGCCCTGAAAAATCAACAGTACAACCAAAATCCGTTTCATATTATTCCTTTATCATGAGTCGATTATTAAACATTAACACTTTGCCGCTGCTAGATCTTAGGTTCTCTCTAGGTCCTCTAGGAAAAGCGAGGACGTGACTGCGTCACTTCGAGAAAGAGCTTATAAAGATAGGTCCTAGGTCCGAGGTTCTAGGCCCTAGGAAAATCCAAGATTTAAAAGAAGCAAGCAACAGATTCAGGCTCCATGAATCGGCTCTAGTCTTTGCTTTTAGCTTTCCTAGCAGCCAACTTGTTGGCGCCCTAGTAGGTGCGCAGCACCGTCCTCGCAGTGAGTGTGCGAACGTCCTAGAACCTAGGTCCTAGCAGCGAGCTTGCGAGCGCCCTATCTTTCAAGCAGTGAGCCTGCGAACGTCCTAGAACCTAGGTCCTAGAGTTTATTGCAATACCGAGTGCAGCTCCTCAAATAACCAATGCATCACTGGGCCTATCTGCTTATCTCGGCGGTTGACTACGCCCATCTCTACCAATAACGGATCTGTAATATATTCACTCGATAGCGCTGTTAAATCTTCAATATACCAATCTGATTTTGCTACATGGTCTGGCACTAACGCCCAGCCCACACCTTGCAGCACTAAAGCGATGATGTAGTAATAACTGTCTATATACCAATAATTGCCTGATAACGGCTTGGTTTGAGACTGGCCTGTAATGTCACAAATCGCCAGCTGTCTGTATAATATTAACTGCTCAAGGGTCGGTGCTGGAATAGAAGCCAGAGGATGGGTTGGCGCGACCACTAAACTGTGTTTGAACTGGCCTATCGACATAAAATCTAGTGAGTCAGGCAACATAGTCGAGGTGTGGAACATGATACCGATATCGGCACGCCCCGCATCAACCCATAGAGCGATATCTTCCTGAGAGCCATTGATGATAGTGAGTTTAAGTAGCGGGAATTGCGTCGAGATCCGTTGAAACAGGGCTTCAAATGCATTGACAGGCACCGCTTCATCCATTGCAAATGTTAGTACCACTTCTTCACCAGATGTCACCGTCATAGCCCGCGCATTGAGTCGCTGACACTGCGCGAGTACCGACTGCGCCTCAATGAACATCTCCTCACCTAAAGGTGTCAATACCGGTAATTTGGCACTGCGATCAAATAGCTCAAACCCTAAGCCAGCCTCTAAGTTACTGATGGCTGTGCTAATTCGAGACTGCGCCTTACCCATCTTTCTGGCGGCTGCCGAAAATGAACCTAACTTTACCGAATTAACAAATGCATTAAGCTCATCTAACGTCCAATTCATCGCTTCACCTATTAGCCAACCTATATCTAAAACAGATAGTAACCAACTTTCTTCAATCTCAATAACAGAGTAATGTGCCGGTCACTATTCATCAACCTTTACTGTAAATGTTAGCTCTAAGCCCCGTAAATACTCATGACAGCTCAATTAGCCGAACCTTTTGGCGTTATACCCTACCTGCAATTGCAGCCATGTTGGTTAACGGCCTATATCAAATTGTCGATGGCATCTTTATCGGCCATTACATAGGTTATGAAGGCTTAGCAGCGATTAACATGGCTTGGCCAGTGATCTACTTTATGGTGGGTTTTGGCATCATGGTCGGCATGGGTAGCGGTAGCTTACTTTCAATTCAACGCGGTAAAGGTGACACTCGCGCAGCGCCGACGATTTTGATCACCAGCTTATTGTTGATGCTAGCTCTTGCGCTGATCTCGACCAGCATTTTGTCGCAGTTCAGTACCTACTTTCT
The DNA here is from genome assembly GCF_052977045.1 of Shewanella sp. 125m-7. NCBI lineage: Bacteria > Pseudomonadati > Pseudomonadota > Gammaproteobacteria > Alteromonadales > Shewanellaceae > Shewanella > Shewanella sp. 125m-7. The sequence goes on along the minus strand of NZ_JBRILQ010000020.1, from coordinate 50,873 downwards.
TGAGGCTCAAGGCGGCGCGGGGGCCACTCTGGGGATGGCGCAAGATTATATCGGGGTGTTCATATGGGGAGCTGCGGCGACAATCATTGCCTCGGCAATACCGCTACTTATCCGCAATGATGAAAGCCCTAACATAGCCACAGCCCTAATGGTGCTCGGTGCGCTCATCAATATTGGCTTGGATTACCTTCTTATAGGTGTATTCAACTTTGGGCTGCTTGGCGCTGCCATTGCGACTATTACTGCCCAGTCCGTAGTTTGTGTCTTAGGACTTGCCTATTTTTGTTCGCGCAGCAGTAATATACATTGGCCTAAAAAGTGTGTTTGGTTTAAGGCTGCATTTGCCAAGCAAATCGTATTACTCGGCTCATCCAGCCTGTTCATGTATCTGTATACGAGTTTTGTGTTTGCACTACATAACCGGCTATTTATGGAGTTTGGCACGCCATTAACCGTGGGCGCCTTTGCCATTGTGGGTTATCTCATGGTGCTCTATTACTTAGTTGCCGAAGGTATTGCCGAAGGCTTACAACCACCTGTGAGTTATTACTATGGCGCAGAGCAGCACGAGAATATTACTAAGATGCTCAAGCTCTCAATCAAGGTCACCCTCATTGCAGGCGTTAGCTGGATAGCCTTGTTAAATATCATCCCACAAACCATGGTTGGGCTCTTTAATAATAATGATGCAGAGCTGATTGCAACCGCGGTTGATGGCATACGAATGCATCTGTTTGCCATGCCTCTCGACGGTTTTATCGCCCTGTCTTCAGTATATTTTATGGCAACTAATCAAGGGGTAAAAGCCCTAGTTATTGCATGCGGAAACATGCTTATCCAACTGCCATTTTTATATATTTTGCCAAAATTCATGGGCGTTGATGGCGTGTGGATGGCTATGCCAATCTCTAATGTCGTACTGTGTTTTATCGTGGTGCCTATGGTTTGGCTAGACGTTAAAGCACGCTCGCGAACAGTGGGATTAACGGTAAACAATCCCATTTTAGCGGCAGCCTAATATCAATCGGTTTAAGATCGAGTCAAAAGCGCTAGCAGTTACGGTAGCGCTTTAGCAATATCTGTACCCGTTCAACATGGGCTTGGGTTTCAGTGGATATAAATGGAGTGGGGCCCTATGTATCGCCCACTACTTTATCTTTATCTTTATGGTTTGGTTTGGTTTGATTTGACGTTAAAATCAGAAGTTAACTATTACGATAACGTTTAAGCAGTATCTGCACCCGCTCAACATAGGCTTGGGTTTCAGGGTAGGGCGGCACACCATTATATTGATCTACCCGTGAGGCGCCTGCATTATAGGCGGCGCAGGCCAAATTAATATCACCATTAAACCGCTTGAGTAGCTGCGCTAAGTAGCGGCTGCCTGCCAAGATATTTTGCTCAGGATGAAACGCATCACTCACCCCTAACTCTTTTGCTGTTGCAGGCATTAACTGCATCAAGCCTTGAGCGCCAGTTTTAGAGACCGCAGCCGATTTAAAGGCCGACTCAGCATGAATGACCGCGCGGATCAGCGCCGGTTCGAGTTGATACGTTTTTGCCGCATTGGCAATTAAACGCTGATATTGATAAGTAAACAACGGGATCGATTTCCAGTTGATATTGGACTCAGGTTGGCAGGCGTAGCAATCAAACAGTAACACCTGATAATGCCCCTGCTGCGGAGCATGATCGCTAAACACTAATACACCATCAGCAGTGCGATAGTGATACACCTTCTCGCCTTGATCTCGGCTATGGCTAATCACTTTAGCGTTAGTTAATCGACTTGGTGTCGTGTCACCCTTTACGCTTTTCCCCAACACACTTTTATTTGATGGCTTAGCCACAAAGTGTGGCTTCTGTCCCTGAGTCTGAGTCTGGGCCTCGGCCTCGGCCTGCGCAGTAACGGCAAACAAGCACAGTAAACCAACCAGCATTCCTTGCTTCATCATAATCCAGTCGATTGTTCTAATTGCAGAACGTCGACTATAGCAAAAAGTTGCTTCATCTCTTTATTTATCTGGCTAAATTCATATTCAAAGGTGGCCGCTTTAAATATCGACGCCATTTCAAAGCGATTATCTTTACTGCCGAGCATAATAAGTAACTTATTTTGGTAAAAAGCACATTGGATCTTGTTATCGAAACTTGCCGATAGCGCCTGTAATCGCTCCATAAAGGTGACAGTTAATAGATATCGCGCCTCAACTTGGTCTGTAGAGAACACATCAAACTGCTTTTCAAAAATGGGATCTTCCAACTTTACCCGCTCTAGGCCCTTAAAAGAATCTGACAGAAAGTTCACTAAACCGCCGCGAGTCTTAACCACAACCGTATGCCCCCGAAAATCTTTGTGGCTGCTCAGTTCAATCATCACCCCTTTAAAAACCGTTACTGTATCGGTATTTTTATCACGTTTAATTTGCTTGGTAAGATGCAGCTCGTTAATCGCAATCTCAGTACTCTTATAGGTGCCCTGCACATAATCTTCAAAGTTAGCAGCATCATAATAAGGCAGTAGCTTTGAGGCTTTAAGCCTTGTTAGGCTCATCTTATGCTTCGGACTAAAAAGAAAATCATGCCCGAAGTATTTAAAAATTAATGGGTAGATTTTCTGCTTCACATCAGTCTTATAATGCTTAATTGGATTAAACACCCACCAAGCAAACGGCAGCGCCAGCACAACCAAACCGATAAGGTAAATCGGCATAGAGTTTGAAGTATTTAGGTAAGGTATAAACATAAAAGCCATGCCAACCAAGCTCAGATAGATGGCAACAGAAAGATATAAGCGCTGGCGACAAGACTTTAAGCTAGCTACACGTGCGTTTTCAAACTTACTGGTCAGAGGCTCAAGGTGTTGTTGATAGTATTGCTTAAACTCATCAATCTCTGCTGGGGCGGCAACTAAGTTATTACTGTTGCGGATAGGCTTTATCGATGCGCCAAAAAGGAAGCTAAAGAGGTTCATATTATCGCTCACACACTCCGATGCGGTTTAGCCACAGCAATAGCCGCAATCTTGATATGAATTGCGGCTATTACTGAAAAGTCACAATTACTCTAAATAATCAGTCACTTTAAACAATCAGTTATTTTAAGTAATCACTGGCATCTACAGGGGCTGTTGACGCCTCGTCTGCTTCATAAAAAGGCATCACCTTGACGTTAGCCATTGAGGCAATAATTGATCCGGGAAAAATTTCAACTGCGGTATTCAGTTCAGAAACAGCCGAGTTATAGAAACGACGCGCTGCAGACAGCTGCGCTTCCACTTCGTTATAGGTTTGCATCGCTTGCAGCATGGTATTGTCTGACTTGAGATCAGGATAATTTTCGACGCTCACCATAAGTTGTGACATTTTTTGATTGAGCTTTTCAGCGACGTCGAGGTGGGATTTCACCGCATCAGAATCGGCATTGTTATAACCCTTAGTCGCCAAGGTGCGTAATTCGGTGATCTCTGTGAGTAACGACTTTTCATGATCCATATACTTTTGTGCGATCTTGAGAATATTAGGTACCAGGTTAGAGCGCTTCTTCAACTGAACGTCTATGCCAGATAAGGCTTCTCGCCCTGTATTACGCTTTTTAATTAAGCTCACATACCAGAGGTAGCCAATAATCACGACTAAACCTAACCCCAACAATATCCCTTCCATTTGTACTTCCTACCTATTTTTATTGAAATGGTTTCGCTGCTCTTTGCCAAAGCTGCAATCTTTTGCAGCAAGTCATTTCTGTCACTCTTTTCTGAAAAAATCATCTTCAGAAGCAAGTCCTCTCTAGCTAAGACAAAGCGATACACTATTTACTTATGACTCATACTGTTACTTATTTAAGCGATGAAATCCAGCTTCTATACAGATTACACTAGTGATTAGTGTGTTACTTTTTAACCTAAGCCACAACAAACTCTTAAAAAGTTGCTGTAAAACGTCAACTAAACATCGACTAATATCACCTTTATCGACTTAACTGTTTAAGCAATAGAAAATGACTAGCAGCCGTATACTCTCTGTTCACCCAAATAATTAATATTCTTTAAAATCAACATTAAGAACCTTGTACAAAACTGTTGTTTTTTGAACGGTTTAAAAATCATCTCTCGTATTTCAGCAACTGTCATACCCTAACCGATGAACTAATTAGTACTTTTAATTAACTTTAGGCTTAGTCATTTATTTGTATCGTTTTGAGTTTAAAAACCAAGCTAGCGAAATTGGCCATGGTAAATGACAGACTAAAATAAGTTAGAAATATAACGCTATTTCTATTCAGTCTAGATACAGCTTACCCTAGATATAGTAATCACATTCCTAACGGACATCTCCAACATCTATCCCCTTTGGACTCATTTAATATGGGTCCTTTTTTTGGGTTAAAAACCAAACAAAAACAACCATACTATTAAGTACTTACGCGAAAATAAACTTTGTAATCCGTAAGATTAACAACTGTTAATCCAAGTTGTTTTGCTCGTTCAGCTTTGATACAGCTAACCCTAGTTATAGTCATTCCAATCCCAACGGATATTGTTAATCAATCCCTTTTGGACTCATTCAAATGAGTCCTTTTTTTTTGCCTAAAATTCGCTAAACACCCTCTCCTTAATTCAAGTTTAAAACCCTGCAAAGCCGCACTGGCACTCACGATTACGGCAAACTACGCTAACAACAAATGAGTCGATTTAAGGTTTAATTAATTTTTATTATCCATCATGCCACATCGGCTTAACAAAACAGTGCTCATTTGTAGTCACTCAAGTCGAAGAAAATTAAAATAAAAACAACAAAATAAAGAACTTACTTTGAAGGAAGATATTATGAGCACCAATAACGGCGATAGTTTGCCCTTGTCCGACGATCTCCCCTCTGCTCCCAATAACAAACCTAATGGCTGGTTTGTTCGCTTCCTAAACGTGGTTGAGCGACTCGGTAACTTACTGCCTCACCCTATCACCCTATTTGCCATGTTTTGTGCTGCTGTTGTCGTTATTAGTGGCATAGCAGGCTATTTCGAACTCACCGTTATCGATCCTCGTCCAGAGGGTGCATCGGGTCGCAGCAGCGATGGGCTTATCCACGTTGTCAGCCTGATGAACGGCGAAGGCTTAAGGATGATAGTCTCTAATTTAGTGACTAATTTCACAGGTTTTACTCCGCTAGGAACAGTGCTTGTCGCCCTGCTCGGCGTAGGTATTGCTGAGCGTTCCGGTCTGCTATCTGCGGCCATGCGCTTACTCGTAATGGGAGCCTCAAAACGCTTAGTGACACTGACGCTCGTTTTTGCCGGTATCGTATCAAATACAGCATCAGAGCTGGGTTACGTGGTGTTAATCCCAATGGCGGCGATGATATTCCACTCTTTAGGTCGTCACCCACTTGCCGGACTGGCAGCCGCTTTCGCTGGCGTATCGGGTGGATATAGCGCTAACTTACTACTGGGCACCGTTGACCCATTACTATCTGGGATCACAGAAGCTGCGGCGCAAATGATTGACCCAGACTACCTAGTTGGACCCGAAGTAAACTGGTACTTCATGTTTGTCTCCACTTTCTTAATCACTTTCCTTGGCGCACTCGTTACCGAAAAAATCGTTGAGCCTAAGTTAGGTAAATATGATGTGAGTGAGGCCGCAACCGACCTTAGCCAACAGAAAATGGATACGGTTAATGCTCTCGAAAAGAAGGGATTAAAGGTAGCGGGACTGACCATTTTAGTCATGTCGGCAGTGCTAGCGCTCACCATCATTCCTGAGGGCGCACCGTTAAGAAACCAAGAGACAGGCTTAGTCGCTGGTTCTCCTTTCTTAAAAGGGATCGTGGCATTTATCTTTATCTGCTTTGCCATACCAGGCCTAGTATATGGCCGCGTTGTGGGTACCATGAAACGCGATATTGATGTGATTAACGCCATGTCTCACAGCATGAGCAGCATGGGTATGTACATAGTGTTGGTATTCTTCGCCTCGCAGTTTGTCGCCTTCTTTAAGTGGACCAACCTAGGCGCTGTACTTGCCGTATCCGGCGCCGACGCCCTAAATGCAGTCGGCTTAACCGGACCATTAGTATTTGTGCTGTTTATTATGATGTGTGGCTTTATCAACTTGATGCTAGGCAGTGCTTCTGCTCAGTGGGCCGTTACCGCGCCTATCTTTGTCCCTATGTTGATGTTGGTCGGTTACGCACCAGAAACTATTCAAGCGGCTTATCGAATCGGTGATTCGGTAACCAACCTTATCACCCCGATGATGAGTTACTTTGGCCTGATCTTGGCCGTCGCATCTCAGTATAAAAAGAACCTTGGTATCGGCACGTTAGTCGCAACCATGCTGCCATACTCGATAGTGTTCTTTATCGGCTGGACCTGCTTCTTCTTTCTTTGGGTGTTTGTATTTGGCCTGCCAGTAGGCCCAGGGGCTGCAACCTATTATACGCCTTAGAAGGTAAAAGATAGGACCTAGGTTCGAGGTCCTAGGTCCTAGGAAAAGCTGAGACGGTAAAGCTTAAAACATAGATCCTAGGCCCTAGGTTCGAGACCCTAGGCCCTAGGAAAAGCTGAGACGGTAAAGCTTAAAACATAGATCCTAGGTGCGAGGTTCTAGGCCCTAGGAAAAGCTGAGACAGTAAAGCTTAAAACATAGATCCTAGGTGCGAGGTACTAGGTCCTAGGAAAAGCTGAGACAGTAAAGCTTAAAACATAGATCCTAGGCCCTAGGTTCGAGATCCTAGGTCCTAGGAAAAGCTGAGACGGTAAAGCTTAAAACATAGATCCTAGGTGCGAGGTTCTAGGCCCAAGGAAAAGCTGAGACAGTAAAGCTTAAAACATAGATCCTAGGTGCGAGGTTCTAGGCCCTAGGAAAAGCTGAGACAGTAAAGCAAAGATGTAACGCTGTTATCTTTACGCTTTTCCTAGCAGCCAACTTGTTGGCGTCCTCGCAGTGAGCTTGCGAACGTCCTAGGATCTAGAACCTAGTACCTTCCTAGCTCTTACCTAAACGGTAATACCAAATCGATAGCGGGACAAAAATGACATTCATCATGGTAGTGAAATTCCAACCAAAGCCGCTTTGATGCAAGGTACGAATGGCTTCCTTCGACGCTGACCAATCCACATGCATATAAATTAAATCAATGATCAGCCCTGTCGCCAGTATGCTCAAAAATAACAGCGCTCCCATCCAACGTGCAGGTTTGGTGCCGTAATATTTGGCATAGACTCGCAGCATAGGAATAGTTAGCACATCTGCCAAAATAAAGCCCATTACACCACCAAATGAAATACCGCCGTGCCACAAGGCCGCCGCCAATAATAAGTTACCGACAGAGCATACATAGGCAATCACAGCCACAAAGATACCGATGAGCACATCTAATAAGGAATGTATCCATGCGGGCAGGCTAGTCTGACTACTGATAAACAACTCTCGCCACCAGTCAGCCGGCACTAAGGCAATCAATACCGAAGAAATGACCACGCCAATAACGATATCTTTACCTATCATGCCGATATCCATATAAAAATAACCGGCACTACTGCGTATCTTATCCATGTAGCTAGGCTGCTTATCGCTACTGTTTTTTGTATCTGCGCCCGACATATCCGCACCACATTTCCCTGCGCCGCACTTCATCTCTTTAGCACTCTTATTTACGTTTGAACTAGGGTCCGCTTTAGCCATTTCAGGCATATCGGCACCGCACTTCATCTCTGTAGCGCTCTTGTTTACGTTTGAACTTGAGCTTGAGCTAGAGGCTGGACTAGCGATTGGACTTGGATTGGCAGCTGGGGTTGCAGCAGCCATACCGGGCATGGTCTCACCACATTTCATTTCAGTCGAAACGCCTTTCTCTTCAGCCAACAACTTGTCACGTAGTGCCCGAGACTGCTCTTTAGGATAGAAACGGAAAATAAAGCCAACTATGACGATAAGTAACAGGCCACCGATTATCTCACCCCACAAAAACTGCCAACCAAGCAAGGACACGAGTACGATAAACATTTCCAAAATCAGATTGGTACTTGCCACTAAAAAAGCCATGGCATTGGGGAGTGTGGCATGCTTAATCAATAAGGTTTTAGAAAGGGATGCCGCAGCATATGAACAAGAAGAGGAGACCATACCCAAAAGCGTGGTAAGCAGGAGACTGGTTCCATTGGTTCTGCCTAAGTGCTTTACAACGACATCGAGGGGCAAAATATTACGCAGTACAGATGACAGCATTAAACCAAAGGCCAGCGGCCAATAAATTTGCCACACCATACCACTTAAGGTACTAAGCACATGCCAGATTAGTTCAAAGAAACTCTGCATCATATTGCCTCTATTAATTCGGGAATATTTAATTCGCTAACAACCTTGGCTAGCGCTAATCATTACGGCTAAAGAGGGGGGAAGCGGCTTCACCATAATAGTTAATTGTTATTTTAGTTCACCCAAATTGATCCATCGTTTTTTTGTCATTAAATCTAATTAATTAGTAGATTTATCGAGTAACAGGGTTATATTTAGCAGCTGTTTTATCTCTCTAGGCATCGTTTATGAAACTCTTTATCGCCTCTGATTTACACGGCTCCCTTTCAGCCACGCAAGCCATGTTGAGCCGGTTTGAACAATCCAATGCACGTTATCTTGTTTTGCTCGGAGATTTACTAAATCACGGCCCACGTAACGCCATTCCTGAAGGGTACGATCCTGTCGGCTTGTCTGAGGCGCTTAATGCCTATGCCGATCAGATTATTGCGGTTCGTGGTAACTGCGACAGCGAAGTTGACCAGATGCTGCTGCAATTCCCTATCACGGCGAGTTATGCCCAAGTGTTGCTTCCACAGACACGGTTATTCTTAACCCATGGTCATATTTATAGCCCAGACAAACTCCCGCCACTGCAAGCCGGTGATGCCTTAGTCTATGGTCATACTCATATTCCGGTCGCCGAATATCGCGACGATATACTGCTGTTCAACCCAGGTTCAACCACAATTCCACGCAATGATGGTCGAGCTTCATACGGCTTAATTACTGACACCGAGTGCCAAGTGCGCGCACTCGATAACGATGAGCTGTTACTAAGCTGTCTGGTACGCGTTAAAAGATAGGTCCTAGGTGCGAGGTGCTAGGATCTAGGAAAGGCTAAGACGGAAAAGCTTAAAAAATAGGTCCGAGGTGCTAGGCCCTAGGAAATGCCAAGATGGAAAAGCGTAAAAAATAGATCCTAGGTGCGAGGTGCTAGGCCCCTGGAAAAGCCAAGACGGAAAAGCTTAAAAAATAGATCCTAGGTACGAGGTCCTAGGCCCTAGGAAAGCAACAACCAAAAGATTCCAAGCACTACGAGTAGGCTTTAGCTTTTAAGCTTTTAAGCTGTTAGCTTTTAAGCTGTTAGCTTTTCCTAGCAGCCAACTTGTTGGCGACCTAGAACCTAGGTCCTAGTAGGTGCGCAGCACCGTCCTCGCAACGAGCCTGCGATCGCTCTATCTTTAAGGCAACAAAAAGCCCAGCATCTGCTGGGCTTTTTAGTCTTAGCGCATTAACGATATAACCCTAGGGCTATTTGTTCGCCTTAGCAGCTTTGGCCTCTGCTTTAGCAACTTTCGCTGCATCTCGTTCGCGCTTACTGAACATACGCTCAACAATCACGAAGAAGATTGGGATAAAGAAAATACCCATAAAGGTCGAGCTCATCATACCACCCAGTACCGCTGTACCGATGGCATTTTGGCTACCAGAGCCTACACCGCTACTGATTGCTAACGGCACAACACCCAGACCGAACGCTAGCGACGTCATCAAGATTGGACGTAGACGCACTCGAACCGCATGTAAGGTTGCTTCAACAAGACCCGCCCCTTTCTCATAGTATTCTTTGGCGAATTCTACAATCAAGATGGCGTTCTTAGTCGCTAGACCCACGGTGGTCAGTAGACCGACTTGGAAGAACACGTCGTTAGGCAAGCCACGACCATTCATCGCAAGTAGTGCACCGATAATACCCAGCGGTATGACCAATATCACCGAGAATGGCACCGACCAGCTTTCATAAAGCGCCGCCAATACGAGGAATACCACTACAATAGATAAAGCATACAGCATAGGTGCTTGGTTACCCGACAGACGCTCTTCATAAGACAGACCGTTCCACTCGATACCAAATCCTGGCGGTAGTTTCTTGGCCATGGCTTCGATGTCATCCATCGCCGCACCCGTACTGTAACCTTCCGCTGTACCACCTTGAATATTCAACGCAGGTAAGCCGTTAAAACGCTCTAGACGTGGAGAGCCATATGCCCAGGTACCTGAAGCAAAGGCTGAGAAAGGAACCATCTCACCCTTAGAGTTGCGTACATACCAAGAATCAAGATCTTCTGGCTGCATACGGTACTCAGCTTCACCTTGCACGTATACTTTCTTAATACGGCCGCGATCGATAAAGTCATTAACGTAGTTACCACCCCAGGCAGTGCCCAGTACGCTGTTAACCGACTCAATATCAATACCTAAGGCTCGCAACTTACCATGGTCTATATGAACTTGATAAAGCGGTGCATCTTCTTGACCATTTGGACGAACGCCCACTAGGTTTGGATTCTGCGCTGCCATACCCAGCAACATGTTACGTGCCGCGACTAGCTTGTCATGACCTTGGCCATTCTTATCCTGCAGGTAGAAGTCGAAACCGTTAGCGGTGCCCAATTCGATTACCGCTGGCGGTACGAAGGCAAACACGAAGGCTTCTTTCATCTGCGAGAACATGCCCATGGCACGGTTAGCAACCGACTGTACGTCTTGACCAGGGCCAGTACGTTCAGACCAATCTTTTAGACCAACGAATGCGATACCCATGTTTTGACCATTACCCGCGAAGCTAAAGCCTGAAACCGCAAATACTGATTTAACGTTGGCACTTTCATCGTTTAGGTAGAAGTCAGACACTCTTTCAAGTACTTCTTTAGTTTCTTGCTGAGTCGAGTTCACCGGCAAAATAGCCTGGGTAAACAAGATCCCTTGGTCTTCGTCAGGCAAGAATGCGGTAGGCATACGCATGAAGATCCAACCCACTGCAATCGTGATAGCAAGGTACACCATCATAGTGCGACCTATACGCTTGATCATTGCCGCTACACTTGCTTCATAACGAGACGTTAGTGCGTCAAACTTGCGGTTAAACCAGCCAAAGAAACCTGTTTTCACATGGCTTTCACCTTTAGCAATGGGCTTAAGCATGGTGGCACAAAGTGCAGGTGTCAGAATAATCGCCACCATCACAGACAGTGCCATCGCCGACACAATCGTGATTGAGAACTGACGATAAATCACACCCGTTGAACCCGACATAAATGCCATAGGAACAAATACTGCAGATAGCGTTAGACCAATACCCACCAGCGCGCCGGTGATCTGATCCATCGACTTCTTGGTGGCCTCAATGGGACTGAGGCCTTCCTCTTGCATTACACGCTCAACGTTTTCCACCACAACAATCGCGTCATCAACCAGAAGACCAATTGCCAGTACCATAGCGAACATGGTTAAGGTGTTAATAGAGAAGCCTGCTGCCGCCAAAATTGCAAACGTACCCAGTAGTACAACGGGTACCGCAATCGTTGGAATTAGCGTTGCACGGAAGTTCTGCAAGAACAGGTACATGATCAAGAATACGAGTACCACGGCTTCAAGCAGCGTATACACAACACCTTCAATTGATTTCTCAACAAATGGCGTGGTGTCATAGGGATAAACCACTTCCATCCCTTCAGGGAAGAAAGGCATCATTTCTGCAATCTTTGCACGTACACCTTCAGCCGTAGCCAATGCGTTTGCACCGGTTGCTAACTGAATACCCACACCTGCTGCAGCTTTACCATTATAATATGACTCAACTGCGTAGCTTTCTGCGCCTAGTTCAACACGTGCCACATCTTCTAGGAACACTTTCGCGCCCGATGTATCGGCTTTAATGATGATCTTTTGGAACTGTTCTGCAGTTTGTAGTCGGCTTTGAGCCGATACAGTCGCGTTGAGTTCTTGGCCTGGTAATGATGGCGCACCACCTAACTGACCTGCCGATACCTGCGCATTTTGCTCTCTAATCGAGCTAATAATATCTTGGCTGGTTAGGTTATATTGCGTCAGTTTTAATGGATCAAGCCAGATACGCATTGCATACTGCGCACCAAATAGCTCAATGGTACCTACACCAGGAACACGGCTTAGCGGATCCTGAATGTTAGAACCCACGTAATCGGCAATATCGTTTTTATCCAGTGAACCGTCTTCAGATACGAAGGCCGCTACCATCAAGAAACCCGCGCTCGACTTAGTTACGTTAACACCTTGCGCCTGAACTTCTTGCGGTAGTAGAGGCATTGCAAGCTGTAGCTTGTTCTGCACCTGTACCTGCGCGATATCAGGATCGGCTTCGGCGTTAAACGTTAAGGTAATTTGCGCATTACCAAAGCTATCACTGGTCGATGAAATATAGCGAAGGTGGTCAAGACCTGTCATTCGCTGCTCAATAACCTGAGTTACCGAGTCTTCCATCGTCTTAGCCGATGCACCAGGATAAACAGCGCTGATCACAACCGACGGCGGTGCAATACTCGGGTACTGAGATACGGGGAGGCCCACAATAGAGAGCACACCTGCCAGCATCACAATAATAGCGATCACCCATGCAAAAATTGGGCGATCGATAAAGAAACGTGCCATAACTCTGCCCTATTTCTGTTGTGTTTCAGGTTTCTTATCAGCAACCAAAGGACCCGCTTTAACTGGGGCACCTGGACGAATTTTTTGCAGGCCTTCAACGATTAGCTGATCACCGGCTTTAAGACCGCTGGTAATACGCCATTGGTTATCAATAACCTCTGCAGTTGTTACGATACGCGCTGCAACCTTGCCATCTTCAATAACCATAGCAACCGCTTCACCCTTGGTATTACGGGTAATCGCTCTTTGTGGTACTAAAATTGCCTCTGGATCGGTACCTGTATTTAATACCGCACGTACATACATGCCAGGCATCAACACACCGTCAGGGTTCGGAAACTCTGCACGGATAATCACTGAACCTGTGTTTTCGTTTACTGTCACTTCAGCAAACTGCAACACACCGGTTTGAGCATATGGCGTACCGTCTTCAAGGATCAGCTCAACATTCGCGTTAGCTGCCGCTTCAATTTGACCACGCTTTAGCTGAGACTTAAGACGCAACATCTGCGCGCTCGACTGAGCGATATCAATATTCATCGGGTCAAGTTGCTGAATCGTTGCCAGTGTTTGGCTCTGATTTGCAGTAACAAGTGCACCAGCAGTCACGTCAGACTTACCGATACGACCAGAGATTGGCGCGGTTACTTTGGTGTACTCTAGATTAATTTGTGCAGTATTAATTGCCGCTTTAGCAACCGTTACACGCGCTAACGCTTCTTTGTAAGCCGCATCCGCTTCATCATAATCTTGTTCACTGATTGAATTAAGCTTTACTAGCTTCTCAAAACGCAGTGCCTTTGCTTTAGCCGATACTAAGCCTGCTTCAGCGCTAGTCAGATCAGCCTTGGCACTAACAAGTGCAGCTTCATAGGTCGATGGCTCGATTTGATATAAAGATTGTCCTTTTTCGACATCTCTACCTTCAATAAAGCCGCGTTCCATAATAATACCGCTTACCTGTGGACGTACTTCCGCTTCCAAATAAGACTTACTACGACCCGGTAATTCAACCATAATTGATTGAGGTTTAGTGGTGATAGTTATAGCACCTACTTCCATTGGTCCACGCTGCTGAGGCCCTTGTTCAGGTTTTTGCTCACAGCCAGTTATCCATAACGCCACACTTAAAACAGAGGCAATTTTCACTATTTGCCGCATGAGAACTCCTAATAAAGCCATCTACTCGGTAATGAGTTTTTTGAAAGCAGAAAGTGCCGTCAAACCCACCTTTGGAAGCATAATTTTTTGTCAAATATTTAACGGACCTTTATCTCATAATGTCCGCGTGTCAACAAGAAGAACTCCTAGTTTAAATTGTAAGTTAATGAAAATTTCCGCATAAAATCAGCCGCATGTGTTTACCAGTTGTTAACAGGAGTAATAACAAGCGGAACATGTTACCCAGAAGTTAATGCTAGCAGCTTTAACGCGTGCATCATTAACATCAAGTCACCATTAACAATTAATTTATAAGGATTTTATCCTGCGGCACAAAATCAAAAAACAGCCAGGTTAAAATCTATATTCGATTATCACCAACACTACAAGCTAACACTCTACTGATATTGGCTAGAGTGCGCCCAGATTCTTGTTGCCAATGATTAAACACCTCTTGCACCTGCTTCATGCCAGCTTTTGAGCTAAAGCCATAATCAACTAGACCGTGACTCTTCAAATAGCCTTGTACGTCATTGGTTAATAGAAAGGTATCTTTGCCCATAGCGCGCAAAAAGTAAGGCCCTGTATTACCACCGAGGCGAGTGCCCTTGCGTTTGAGCTCAGCCCAGAGCCCTGTGATATCCTGGCTCGGCCAGTCAGCAATATACTTGGCAAAGCTGCCGTGCACAGCCGCAATATCATTGACCATATGGGCATTGTCATAAATGGCCATCGTCTTCTTTAAATGGCGGATCAGTTTGGGATCACTGGCGCGCTCTTGTAGCTGCTCTGGCGACAACATCAACACTTTAAAGGGTTCAAAGCCAAAAAAAGCTTTCTCATATTCAGGCCATTTAGCCTCTACAATCCGCCACACAAAGCCACTTTGGAATACCTTCTTACTGATCTCTGATAGAAGTTGTGCATCGCTATATTGTGTCAGTTCTAAAGGCGACAAACCTGTAGGGAGCAGCGCTTCTAATCCTGCATCCCCTCCCTTTCGCTCTGCAGCTCTGGCATAAATAGTGGCAAACTTTTCAATTTGGCTCATATTCTCTCTCGTGTTTTAAATTCAATCACCAATAGATTAACCTTATGCTTATACACACTAAACAATTGTTCGGGCCTAATGGTTTATTCCAATCGCTGCCTGAGTCGCGCTCAACGCATCCCCAATGGCATTGAGAGTCCAAGGGTTAGCGACTAAGGTTAATAGTAATCATTAAAATTACGAACCGATATTGGATATGGATCTGTATTACCACCCACTGGCACGCCAGTCACAAAAAACGCTTATCGCCCTCTATGAAAAACAGGCAAGCTTTTATCCGCACATCATAGATCTCACCGATGCTTTTAATCGACGTCGTTTTATGAATCTTACCCCTTCAGGACGACTCCCGACATTACAACTCAAGTCAGGAGAGTTATTTAGTGATGCCAGCATCATTATCGAATATCTCGATAACTATATCAGCTCTGGCACTCAGCTTATTCCTATCGACAAGATGCAAGCCTTACATGTTAGGCTCTACGACAGATTAAGTGATAACCGATTAGAGAGAAGCATTGAACAGTGGTTGCAGGCCCGTGAGACCAGTCATGATCAGATCCACACCAAGCACTTAGAAAAAGCCGTGTTGACCATATTGGAAGAGTTCGATAAACGACTCGCGAGCAACCATTGGGTATGTGGTGACAGTTTTACCTTGGCTGATTGTGCCTTCATTCCCTGTCTTAAAAGCTTAGAAAGCAAGCTACAACTGCTCGATTACCAGCATATTGGTCGCTACTGGATCCAAGCCAAATTAAGAGGGTCTGTCATTCAAACTATCGAAGAAATAGAGCTCACTCTCGCCACATTAAGCCAAAGTGAGCGATGTAGACATACTTAGTTAAGTGGCACTGACTGCGACAGACAGCAACTAACAACTAACGGCAATTAGCTTGCCACTTTAAATTCTATCGCCTCATTAGGCTTAACCGGTAAATTACATTCTTTCTTAAGCTGTAAAAATGCTTTCCACTTGATCACTTCTGCCGGCATTGGCGGCGCAGGCTGTGTAAAGCCCACCTCTTCAAGCATGGTAGTAATAGCCACTTGCTTACCTTTACAGACAAACACCCCACGAACATGCGCAATGCAATGTAGGCCTCGGTCGCTAACGAAACGCTGCTCAATATAAAAGTACTTTTCATCCCAGCCCACCAGCTTAGTTTCAATTTCAAACTTGGCGAACGGCTTAATATCGCGAATGTAGGTGAACTCAGCCGCATTGACGATGGGCATCCAACCTAACTTTAAAAATCGTTTCAAAAATCCCATCTCGGCCATCATGTAGGTGCGAGCAAGATCCATAAACGCCGGGTAACGAGAATTGGTAAGGTGAAAGTTAACATCGCAGTCGCTTGGCAGGGCGCGATATGACAGTGTACTCGTGTCTAAGAATTCGATTTTCTGACAATGACGCGTACGCCAAATAAATAACCAAAACAGCCTAAAATACAGATTCATCTACCACTAACCCAAGCATTAAAAATGAGAATCGAAAGGCTAACAGAGGTCATACCAGATAACAAGTGTGAAACAGAGCAAACAAAAAAGGCACCTTAGGTGCCTTTTCAATAGTGGATTACAACAAATGTTAACCCGTTATGCCACTGTGTCTAAGTAGCGCATCAGTTTGTGGCTCACGACCACGGAAACGCTTAAAGAGCTCCATAGGTTCTTCACTGCCGCCCATCTCTAAGATGTTCTCTAAGAATCGTTGACCTGTTTCACTATTGAAAATCCCCTGCTCTTCAAACAGTGAAAATGCATCGGCAGAGAGTACTTCGGCCCACTTATAACTGTAATAGCCCGCAGCATAACCACCGGCAAAGATATGGGCAAAGCTGTGCTGGAAACGATTAAATTCAGCCGCCTTAATCACTGCAACTTGCTCGCGCACCTCATCCAGTTTTTGCTGAATTTCAGCGCCTTTAGCTGGGTCGAACTCAAGGTGCATCTTAAAATCGAACAGTGAGAACTCAAGTTGACGCAACATCATCATACCTGACTGGAAGTTCTTCGCCGCTAACATCTTATCTAGCATGGCTTTAGGTAATGGTTCACCTGTTTCATAGTGGCCAGAGATCTCAGCTAATGCTTCTTCCTCATAACACCAGTTCTCCATAAACTGGCTAGGTAACTCAACGGCATCCCAAGGCACACCACTAATACCCGATACGCCACCTACATCAATCTTAGTCAGCATGTGGTGAATACCATGACCGAACTCATGGAACAAAGTTGTGACTTCGTCATGGGTAAATAGTGCAGGTTTGCCTGCCACGGGTGCATTGAAGTTGCAGGTTAAATAGGCCACGGGATCTTGTAAGCCATTTTCTGTTTTGCGACGTGCACGGCAGTCATCCATCCAAGCGCCACCACGCTTACCTTCACGGGCATAGAGATCTAAGTAGAAACTACCGCGATGCTCATTGTTGCTGTCGGTAATATCAAAGAAGCGCACATCTTTATGATAAGTATCAAATTCTTTGCGCTCTGTAACGGTTAAGCCAAATAGGCGTGATACCGTATAAAACAAGCCCGATAACACTTTGTCTTCAGGGAAGTAAGGGCGCAGTAACTCTTGTGAGATCTCATATCTATGGTGTTTAAGCTTTTCAGCGTAGAAGCTAAGATCCCAAGCCTCAAGTTCAGTTACACCGCACTCTTTCTCTGCAAATTCAGTTAGCTCTGCAAGCTCAGTCTCACCTTGAGTCTTTGAGCGAGCTGCAAGTTCGGTTAAAAAGTCGAGTACTTGCGCAGGAGACTCTGCCATCTTAGTCGCTAATGACTTATCAGCGTAGCTGTCGAAACCAAGCAGATTTGCAAGCTCATGGCGCAAAGCCAAAATTTCATCCATTAATGGGCCATTATCAAACTCGCCAGCATTTGGACCTTGATCAGACGCTCGTGTAACAAAAGCGCGGTAACACTCTTCACGTAGCTCGCGGTTGTCGCTGTATGTCATCACAGGTAGGTATGATGGAAAATCTAGTGTAAATAACCAGCCATCTAGCTCTTTCGCTTCGGCCATTGCTTTTGCTGCTGCAACAGCTGACTCCGGCAACCCCTTAAGCTCTGCTTCATCGGTGATCAACTTAGTCCAAGCTTGCGTCGCATCTAATAACTGATTAGAGAAACTGCTGGTTAGTTCAGACATGCGTTTAACCAACTCACCGTAGCGCAGCTTGTCGCTATCGCTTAAGCCAATACCTGATAATTCAAAGTCACGCAGGCTGTTTGCAATCAACTTCTTCTGCGCTTGCGAGTAGTTAGCGAATTCAGCTGACTCAGCAAGTGACTTGTAGGCTTCATAAAGTCCCTGATGCTGGCCCACAAATGTGCCGTACTCAGACAGTAAAGGTAGACAAGCATCATGGGCTTTACGCCACTCTTCGCTACTAACTACTGAATTCATGTGTGAAATAGGTGACCAGATTTTCCCGAGCTGATCATCGACCTCTTCTAGCGGCGCGACTAAATTGTCCCAGGTAAACGGATCTTGGTTAGCTAATACTTGCTCGATCTTTTGACGACAATCGGCAATACCTTGCTCGACAGCTGGCTGAATATGTTCTGGCTTGATACTTGAAAAAGGCGGTAGCTTATTGCTGTTTAGCAAAGGATTGCTCATCGATGATTCCTTAACATTCTATGTTGATACTTAAGAGATAAGGGCTAATGAGCTCTTATTCAATATTTAACCCATAATTCTTTGTAAAGAATGTCTGCGCTAGCAGCTAGAACATGGATTTACTATGACAAACATCAAACTTATTCAGCACAAAGTTTATCCACTTGCGGTATTGCAAACCATGTCGCAAACACGAGCCATTATCATTTACATTCATGCATTTAAATCTAGTATGCAACTAGTTAATTTCTTGCGCCAAAATTTTGAGTTCAGATATGATAAAAACTAGCCAATATACTGCTTTAGTGACGTTATTAATCAGTACAGCAACCTTTGCCGATGACGCGCCTAACATCGATGATTCACACAATACTAAAATCATCGAAACGCTACCGCGTAATGATAGCGGACAAGTTCAAGGGCTTATCGATCTTGGCTGGGACTCAAAATACATCTCTGAAGGCCGTAATAACCTAGATAAAGGCGGTATTTACTGGGCAACAGCTGCAGTGCAAAAGGATAACGTTAACGTGTATGCCAGTGTAGGCCGTGGGGATAGCCAACACTATACCGAATGGAACTTTGGTATTGAGTATGGTTTTGAGCTTAGCGAAAACGTAAGTGGTAGCCTTGGCTATCAGCGTTTAGAATTTTATGGCGATGACCGCGCCCATGACAATGAGCTGTTTAGCTCACTCGAATACACAGCTGTTGAGTGGTTAATTCCTTCCGTAAGCTACACCTATTCAACTGAGGCTGCCGGCTACTTCGTCGAAGTTAGCCTACACAGTAACTGGGAGTTGGCCGAAGGCTTAAACGTTAGCCCATATGTTACCCAAGGTTTCGATTTCCAATATGTCACCGAAGAACATGATGGTCCTAACCACTTTCAGTTTGGCGTAGAAGCAGAGTACCTATTGCCTAATAACTTGGTCGTATCAGGTCATATCAGCCACACCATAGCTCAAGAAGATATCAAGCTAGAGGCGCGTAATGATGGCATTACGGGCAGCCTAGATGAAACCTTTGCAGGCCTGCACCTGAGCTGGAATTTCTAGCCGATACCGTTAATAACACCTAACGGGTCGCTATGAATAAACCCAGACAAGCCGAACTGAAAAAATATTGTCAGCTATACTCATTACTGAGCAGCTAACCGCTTGTGCTCTTGCTTGATAACACTTATTCAAGCTGGAGCAATTCAATATCCTGATACAAACACTGATACAAACACATATGAGATTACACGGACGCTAATCTTGCTACAGAGGAACAGGGAATGTTACTTCTATCTCGTCTATTGATAGCCACACTTATCATCTTATATAGCCAGACAAGCTATAGCAGTGAGCTTATCTCTAGCAGTAAACCAACCTCTCGCAATAAGCTTAATTCTCACAATGAACAAGATAGGCCTTCACTCGACTTAGGCAGCGTCCTTAATGATAAAGGACAGCCGATAACGGTCCCCAGCGAAACCAAAAGTCACTTTAATTACTCTGCCCCGGCTATGACAGCCTCTTCACCAGCCAATGCTAAAAACAGCAAGACTAACAAAACAAAAACAAAAAAAGCCAAACCTCAAAGCCGTAAACAACAACTTGCGAGTCGCAGCAAGGTAGCCAACGATCCTAGTTGTCGCTGGCTTAACAGCCGCATGAACAGCCTAGAACGCAACTTAAGCTCTGGAGTCAACTCACGCAATCGCCACTACCAACAAGAGTTAAGCGTCAGACAAGGCGAATGGGAATGCATGAAATGCGGCGCCGAGGGACCGGAGCTGAGTGACCACGGAAACTGTCAGCACAAACGCTAACACAAGCAACTTAAACGCAGCCTCCGCACCGATGGCATTGCCAATGATGCTGGCTTTCAGAATGCTAAACTTAAGTCATCTCACTCATAATTTATAGGGCTAGCTGGATCAAATTTTTCCCTCTACAATGGTGCGTTCTTGAACTGGCACAAAGCCAATAAATTAATTCGTGATGGCTTGTTTATCTAACTTTAAACAAGCAACGGATTAATCATAATTACAGGTACAAAAGCCCCACTCATCTGCTTTTGTCAAACAGTTCGCAACTTTATTGGAGATACACATGGCTCAACATTTTGATTATATCTGTCTTGGCGCAGGTAGCGGCGGTATTGCATCGGCTAACAGAGCGGCCATGCGTGGCGCCAAGGTGCTACTTATCGAAGCAAAAGAGCTCGGCGGCACCTGTGTCAACGTGGGTTGTGTACCTAAAAAAGTAATGTGGTACGGCGCGCAAGTCGCTGAAGCCATGCACCTGTACGCTAAAGACTATGGCTTTGATGTTACCGTCAACAAGTTTGACTGGAGCACATTAGTTGCTAGCCGCGAAGCCTATATCGACCGTATTCATGGCTCTTACGATCGCGGCCTTGAAAGCAATGGCGTTACCCTAGTACGCGGTTACGGTCGTTTCGTTGATAAAAGCACCATCGAAGTCAACGGTGAGCATTACACGGCCGATAACATTTTAATCGCCACTGGCGGCGCAGCAACCATTCCAAATATTCCTGGTGCCGAGCACGGTATCGACTCTGACGGTTTCTTCGCATTAGCTGAGCAGCCTAAGCGTGTTGCCGTTGTCGGTGCAGGCTATATCGCAGTTGAAGTGGCTGGTGTACTGCAAGCACTCGGTAGCGATACCCACTTGTTTGTACGCAAACATGCACCGCTACGTAACTTCGACCCTATGCTAAGCGAAGCGCTAATGGAGTCGATGGCGATTGATGGCCCAACGCTGCATACCCACAGCACGCCAGAGTCGGTCACCAAAAATGATGATGGCAGCTTAACGCTTAAGATTGAAAATGGCGAAAGCTACGATGTAGATTGCCTAATTTGGGCTATTGGCCGACTACCGTCGACAGGCAATATCGGCCTTGAAAACACTAAGGTTGAGTTAGATGCCAAAGGTTATGTGATCACCGACGCGCAGCAAAATACCACTGATGCAGGCATCTACTGTGTGGGTGACATTATGGCTGGCGGTGTTGAGCTAACCCCTGTTGCCGTTAAAGCGGGTCGCCTGCTGTCTGAGCGCTTATTCAACGGCATGACAGATGCTAAGATGGATTACAGCTGCATTCCAACCGTAGTATTTAGTCACCCAGCCATTGGCACTATGGGCTTAACACAGCCAGAAGCGAATGCCCAATTCGGCGAAGACAATGTGACCGTGTATACCTCTGGATTCACTTCAATGTACACTGCGGTAACGGCTCATCGCCAAGCGTGTAAGATGAAACTAGTTTGTGCGGGTGATAATCAAAAAGTCGTGGGTATTCACGGTATCGGTTACGGCATGGATGAGATTTTACAAGGTTTTGGCGTTGCGATGAAGATGGGCGCAACCAAAGCAGACTTTGATGCTGTTGTGGCAATTCACCCAACGGGTGCGGAAGAATTCGTTACTATGAGGTAACCTATTAATTCTAAATGAATGACAAATAAAAAGCCGCTAGATAGCGGCTTTTTTGTCTCTTTAATTTAACGCTCAATACCCGTAGTTCCTTTTACTGGCATTGAGCTAACACGCTAAGCAGCGCTAACAATTTGCTTGTTAGCTTGGCGTGTTTAACCTAGCTTGAATCGCTAGTTTCACTTCTTCTTGAGCCTGCAAGGCTTCCTCTTGCTCCTTCTCACGCATAAGCGTATCAAAGCCAACTCGCGCTTCCTGCGCAAGTTGTGACGCTTCTAACTTAGCTTGTTTAGCCTTCATCGAATCATCTGTTAACTGGCGTAGCTGCTCGATAATCTCGTCGGGTGCGTCACCTAGCTCAACACTCGACTCTCCGCGTGCCAGCGCTTCTCTACGCAATTGCTTTTTCAGCTCCCAGATAGCATCGTTAGCTTCACGCTCAAGTTCAGCCGCTTCAATCGCGTTATCACGTAGTCCTTCAAAACGTGCCAATGCCTGACCTTCTTTACTCCAAGGATCAACATCTGGCAGATCAGAAATATTGATCACCGGATCGACATAATCATCTTGATGCGCTAAGTCTAAAGTCGCAGCTTTAACGCCTGAGATCATCAACATAACTGCGATAATCAATAGCGGTAAACCACCCACAATCGCCGCAGTTTGCAAGGTTGCCAAGCCGCCCATAAACAATAGGGCCGACGGCATTAATGACAAGGTGAATGCCCAAAACAAACGGTTCCAACGCATCGGATCTTCGGTCACATTGGTTTGTACAACCGACGCCAGAATATAAGAAATCGAGTCAAACGTGGTGGCGGTAAAAATCACACATAACAGCGTAAATAGTGCGATGACGACAGTGCTAAACGGCAGTGTTTCTAAAATCGCGAAGATCGCGCGAGTCGCGCCCTCAGCATTAAGAATGCTAACCACATCAAGCTGTCCAGATAGCTGCAACGATAAACCGTAGTTACCTAGGATGATGAAGTACAATGAACAACCGAGTGAACCGAAGAACACCGCACCCGATACCATCTGCTTGATTGTTCTACCACGAGAAATACGCGCAACGAATAGACCCATACTCGGTGCAAATACTAACCACCACGCCCAGTAAAAAATGGTCCAATCTTGTGGGAAGTGTGTATCTTCAAAGGTACCCATACCACCAAAAGGCTCTGCCCACGTCGCCATAACAAAGAAATTAGATAGCATGCGACCGATTGAGTCTAGACCGGTTTCCAACATGAAAATAGTTGGACCACAAACCAGTACAAACAGCAGCAAAGCTAACGCGCCCCAGAAGTTGATATTACTGAGGATCTTAATGCCTTTATCCATGCCCATATATGAAGAATAAGCAAAGATGGCAGTACACACCATCAACACGCCAATTTGGCTGCCAGTAGATGCAGGAATACCGAACAAGTAGCTAATACCTTCGTTGATCAAAGGGGCCGCTAAGCCGAGCGTCGTTGCCGCGCCGCCCAATAGGCCAAAGATAAACAGAATATCGATGACTTTACCCAATTTGCCAAAACTATTTGCTTCACCAATAACTGGCATCAGTGCTGCCGACACCTTAAGTACTGGCTGTTTACGCACATAAAAGAAGTAAGCGATTGGAATCGCTGGGATCATATAGATACACCAAGCAATCGGTCCCCAGTGGAACAAGCCGTATGTGGCTGCCCAACGTACCGCTTCTTCACTGCCCGCTTCTAACTGGAACGGTGGGTTTTGATAGTAGTAAGCCCACTCGATTGTGCCCCAGTACAAAATACTGGCACCGATACCACCACAAAATAGCATAGCCGCCCAAGACGCCAGTGCGAATTCAGGCTTTTCATCAGGATCGCCGAGTTTGATTTGGCCGATATCTGAAAACACGATATAGATCATGAAGAAAAAAGCAGCCAATCCCAGACCTAAATAGGCAAAGCCTAATTTGTCTGTCATAAACGTTTTAGCTACCGCAATCCATTGCGCCCCTTGTTCAGGAAATACCAGTAAGGGGAGAACCACAGAAAACAGTAATACTAACGCGCCGAAAAATGTCGGCTTGTCGATAAGCTCAAAGTGCTTTTTCATTTTTATTGTCCGCAACAACCTAAAAACAGATTTGATTAAGTGCACGCCACAGGCTGCTCGCCGCACTGAGAGAACCAGACGGGTTTGATACTAAGTTAAAGAGTATGAGTATTGTGTGTGAACGGTTTTTTTTTGTGAGTCTTATAACACTCGAAAGTTATCCAGATTACGATTAATATGGACTAAGGATAAAATAATGTTAATTAGCCTAACTGTCGACAAACTTATCTCTCGAATCAATCAGAATTGTGACCAAGTTCTCACATAGTTTTACCCGCCAAAAATTAGGCGTTCAGAAAACAACCAAAACACAACCAACCCCTTTATAGACAGGCTTTATGGACACGCATAAAATGGTTATAACGCCTCACGTCTTTAGGTTAAAAGTATATAAATGAGGCTTTCGGGCAAAATCGAGCCTAAACATGCATAATTCACTTTATTAGGTTGTTCCAGCACATTAAATCAACACGACAGTTCTCTCTAACAAACAAGCTGTAACGTGGATTTTTCTGTGCGATTCTGCTGATTGAAACTGGTGGGAGAGAGTGATTGATATAAAGGGAAGTTGTAAAAGTACCTGTAGAGGAGTGTGGCAGGAGCGGCTAGAACAGTGTCAAAGTAGCAGGCACGATATCATCGTGCCATACAAAACAAGAATCGCTTAACGCTAACAGCGTCAGCAAGCAATTATCGCCTCTTATACACCACACAGAAATTACCGCGCTTAGTACGGCACTTTGAACATCTTTCACAATCCACTTCTGCAGTACTCCCCTCAGACCAACGCTTAAGCAGGTGTGGCTCGGCAAGTAAAGGTCTTGAAAGAGCAAAGAACTGAATATTGGTACTCGCTGCAATCTCTTCAATGGCGCAAATATCCGCTAGGCCGCCAACGGTAATAATGGGGACGTTTACCTCCTGGCTTATCACTGCGCCATATTCACGGAAGTAGCCTTCATTTTGAATGGTATAACCATCAAATGACTCACCCACTACTGTATTCGCATTACCATGAATATTGCCGGAGATAATAATGGCATCGACACCAATCGCAGCAAGCTTTTTACAGATAGTGCGGGTTTCAGCAAAAGTTAAGCCACCATCGAAAAACTCAGAGGCCGTTAACTTAACGAGAATTGGGTAGTCCTCGCCAACCAACTTGCGGATCTCAGCGTAGATCTCCAGCAAAAAGCGCATGCGGTTCTCAAGACTTCCGCCATATTCATCTTCACGCTGGTTATAGTAAGGGCTCAAGAACTGATTGATTAGGTAAGTGTGCGCAGCATGGATCTCAACGCCATCGAAGCCCGACTCTTGTGCGCGGCGACTCGCCTGTGCAAACGCGTTAACGATGTAATCGATCTCAGGCTTACTCATCGCCTTACCCAAGGTTTGAGTACCGCGCTCAGCAATGGCACTCGGGGCAAAGATCACTCGCTCACCGACGTTGTAAGTGGTCTTAGTACCACCATAGGCCAGCTGCATCACGATTTTAGAGTCGTAACCATGTACCAGCTCAGTTAGCTTTTGGTATTCAGCGATAAACGAGTCATCGTACATACCCATCATGCCAGCATTCGGTTTTTCCTCGGCAACAATGTTGGCGTAGCCAGTCACTATCAGCCCCACTTCACCTTTAGCCAGCTCTTCATACACAGCGTACAACTTGTCGGTCATATGGCCTGTTTCTGTCGCCATATTTTCCCACGTCGCGCTACGTACAAAACGGTTTTTCAGTGTCATGTTGCCAATACGGGCGGGTGAAAACAAAGTGCTCACGTGTAATCCTCTTAAATTCTTATTCCGTGCTCGCTAACAGCCTTAACAAGCAACAAAAACAGCAGGCGCAGGATCCTACGCGCAAAATATAAGAAATTCCTTAAGCTAGGTTCAGCTTTTGGTAATTAGCTTGGAATAGTCGATGCGCAAAGTAGAAAGCAGAAAGCAGAAGTGAAGTCTAGCAGTGCCATTATCGGAGAGGGTTAATCTAAGTATTCAGACTCAAAGAAGCTATAGCAAAAAATGGAAATACAAGAGTAAATGACAAAGGTCAAAACCGCTGAAGAAAGAAAATCACTATGAGAAAACTCGACATACCCAAGGATTAAAGGAGACATCACAGCTGCCAGTCTCATAAGCCTCTCCCAACTGCAGCGCGAAAATATTTGCCTCATAAAAGGCCAGTTGCAACTGCAACTGGCCTGATAAAAACTGCCATCAATTTTAAAACATGACACAGCTATGGCGGCAGAGCCCGCCATTTATTCAAGATGCCATGGGTATTATTATTTGTTAGCGAAGAAATCAGTCGCTTCTATAAGCGCTGTTCTGATCCCCGGCTCACTAACCGCGTGCCCTGCATCTGGAATGACTAAAAACTTCGCCTCAGGAAACGCTTTATGTAAGTCCCAAGCCGCTTCAAACGGGGTGATCACATCATAACGACCTTGCACGATAACCGTAGGAATGTGGCGAATGACATCGATATTATCGAGTAGGTAGTTATCGTTTGGAAAGAAGGCACGATTTTCAAAGTAATGGCACTCAACACGAGCAAATGCTTCGGCAAATTCATCTGAACTAAAGTGCTCTTCACGAGCAGGATCGGGCAATACCGATAACATGCTGCCTTCCCATTTACCCCATATTCTAGCCGCTTCGATTCTTAACGCTTTATCGTCACTGGTGAGTCGTTTGTAATAGGCATGAATAACATCATCACGCTCATCTTCAGGGATAAAGCCAATATATTGCTCAAATAAGTCAGGGAACAGTGTGTGCCCCCACTGATAGAACCACAAAATTTCTTTACGGCGCAGCAGAAATATTCCACGCAATACCAATTCATCAACAACTTGAGGGTGATTAATGGCATAAGCTAGCGCCAGAGTGCTGCCCCAAGAGCCACCAAAGACTTGCCATGTATCAATGCCTAAGTGCGCGCGGATCTGCTCCATATCGCTGAGCAGTCCCCAGGTAGTATTATCTTCGAGGCAACCTTTTGGGGTGCTTTTACCACAGCCTCTTTGATCAAAAATAACAATACGATACAAGGCTGGATCAAATAAGCGTCGACACTGAGGATCGGTACCAGCACCAGGCCCACCGTGCAGGTATACCACCGGCTTGCCATTAGGGTTACCTGATTGCTCAACATAGATTTCGTGAACATCTGAGACCCTTAGCATTTCTTGATGATAAGGTTCTATTGGCGGGTAAAGTTCGGCGATCTCATTGTTATTCATATACAGATCCTAATATTGTTATCTTGATGTGCTGTTCACCAGCGATATGTTGATTGCGTCATGGCGCTACAGGGCCATACAAGAGCGACAGGTACTGCGACTTTGACAAGGCATTATTACATAGGGTATCCAGCCGAAATCATGAAACCTTTTCAGCTCAAAATCGAACATGAAAGTGCAAAAGGCTTGATGTAATGAATTGGATCCATTAACGAGAAATATTGAAGTATATGATTCTAGCGGTCTTGGTTATTCTTGCTGAACACTTTGATTTAAAATCACTAATCCGCTAATGTGTCGCTTTAAATTCAAGCCTATCATTCAGCTTGATTGACGCTTTTTTAGTCACCTCCAGAGACAAGCCCTATGTACACTCGGATGTTGCCTTGTATTTTCGCTTCACTAGTTTCAAGTATTGCTTTTCCAGTATTTTCCGCCGATGACTTAAGCGGGATCTGGCAAGGCACCTTAGGCAAGAGCAAAATTCGTGTCTGCTTTAATGAATACGGCACAGGCAGTTATTACTATCAGCGTTACTTAACGCCAATCAGACTCGAGCAGGTCGATAACCATTGGCAAGAAGACAAGCAAACTGGCTTCTGGCAGTTTGATAATGTCAGCGAGCAGCAACTTACGGGGCTCTGGTTCAATAAAGAGCCATCAGCTGCTAGCAAATCATTAACGATCACGCTTGAACGCCAAATCAGTCCTGATGGCATCAATGACTGCAGCAGCGATGCTTTCAACCAGCCACTAGAAACAGCGCCACAACTTAGCCGTGGTAAATGGCAGCCATTTGAGAATGAAGACTCTGAGTCATCTACTTCTGACCAAGCTAATCCTCAGTTATCAGGATCTCCGCAGATTAGCTATCGCCAACTCAGCTATGGCTCAGAACTCGGCCTCGAACTTAAAGGTGAGCAAGCAGGCATTCCTGCAATAAACCAATGGTTAAAGCAGAAACTAACGAGTAAGACTCAACTTGAAGAAACCTTTGAAACCCGCCGCAGAATGTTGGCGCAAACCGGCCTGCCAATCACAGATGAAACCGGAGCCGAAATCGATTTTATGAACCAACATTGGTTAAGCGTGCGATTTTACCGCTGGGCAGCAGGTTATGGCGCTGGCGGTATCAATCGCACTTTCACTAGCTTCAATCTAAGTGATGGCCAAGCATTCAACCCATGGCAATGGTTTAGAGACGATGCAGCCCTTGATGAAATGCGTCATCAACTACCACCAGCCCTACGCGAAAAACTGTTTGCCGATATGGAGGTTTATGAGGATTGCGATAATTCAGATGGCTCAGGCTATTTCTACCTCACCCTCAGCCCAAAAGGCATCGAGCTATGGGAAACACCCAACGGCAGCGGCTGCGAAAACGAATTCACCCTCAGCCCCCAAGAGGCGATGCCGTTTGCCACGAAGTACGGCAAGAGTCAGCTTAGATTGCGGGATTGAGACTAAGATAGGCTAGACATGTAAGGATAGATATCTATCAATTAAAAATGAGCTTATAAGGATTTAGTTTAAGTTGGGAGAGCAATTGTGGAGGGTTACGACTATACAAAATACTCAACCCTAAGGCGGGCTTCGACTTTTAGGGCGCACAAAGTAAGACTGGCTTTCAAGAACTAACAAGCAATAACTTACAGTGAACAGATATCGCCAAATTATCTGTTTTAGCAAGCCTAAAATACTGACATTTAACCCCGTCAGCTTTTCTAACCATATGTGCCTAGAAATGATAGTTTTTACTATTTCTAAAGGACAAATAGCCGCAAAACGCCAATTCATTAAACCATCAAACTGTTTTAATTCGCGAATAGCATTTTCAACTATAGCTAAGTTAGCTCTATGAAACAGGGCTAATTTAGGTTCAATCGAACTACCGTTCACGTAGCCTGCTTTGCGGCTTTTGGACATAAGCGAAGTACTAGCTTCAATTAACATCGAATGAAGCCTACTCAGGTCAATATCCATAGAACGACCATTACGATTGGTGACGGTTAGCTTATTGTTCAATTATCCTCGCTAGAGCAAATATATCAGCCTTACTCAAGATACTTACCCTTTAGTAGAAGGTCTGAGCCTTCTCAGTGAAAAACAGATTACTTAGAAAATAATTTCAACGTAATCATATCCTTTGGTATATCTAGATTTACAAATTACGTATTTAACCTGTTTAGGTTTCACGTTACGCATTGATAAAAATCAATTTTGTTTTTTACTATTAGCCTTTGATTTCTTCGATAACATCCTCCATATTCGATAGCCTGCAAAAATGGAATAAACAACTAAGAGGCAAAAATTACCATTATTGAACGCCTCTAGTATTAATGGGATTAGGTTACAAACCACTTTCCCTATCTCGACCACTTTTGCCAAATGTGTATTTATATTCGGGTTACGTCTTCTCATTTCATTACTCTCTAAAAAAGATAATAAAAGAAAAGACCCAAACTGTTTTTCACGATCCGATCGCGAGATAACGGATAAGATCTACATGTGGACTTAATTAGACATTTTCAAGAGAATTAGTAAGCTAAATCAAAATAATTTACTTGCAGAAAACACCAATCCCCATCGAAGTTGCCGAAGTACGTTGGAATAAATCACGTGAGCCCGACAGGGATGTCGGGTTAGCTTTCGCGGGGCAGGATGCCCCATCGGAAGCGTTAGTGATTTATCCATAAGTATGAGGATCAACAACTTCGTCGGGGCGGCTCGGGTGATGCAAGAGGGGGAAGCTGTTGTCCCCCTTTTGCCCGAGTGTGAGCTGGAAGCTCACGACCTTTATCAAGCGCAGCTTGATTCGCTTAAATCTTTAAGCTTGATATGGGATGGAATCCCACGACTTTAGTTGTTAGACGCAGTCTAACTTAGAAGTCAGGCGCAGCCTGATAGAATTATCAAACGAAGTTTGATTGCTTTAGTCGTTAGACGAAGTCTAACTCCTCCCCTTGCGCCCGCTTGGCGCAAAACCAAGCAACAAAAAAGGCTATGAACCTAAGCTCATAGCCTTCTTAATCTCAGCATGATTAATTAACAATGCTAACCCTTAACCTCAAAACACTAACTTAAAACACAGCCTTAAGCGTTAATCAGCACCATCAAGTAATGTGCAAATTACTTAGCCAAACACTGTTCAACAAGCGTCTGCCAGTATCTCAGACCAGATACTAAGATATTGTCGTTAAAGTCGTAAGTTGGCTTGTGTAGCGCTACGCTACCGCAACCACAGCCTGCGCCGTTACCCACTAGGATGTAACAACCTGGCGCTTCACGTAGCATGAACGAGAAGTCTTCACTGATGGTAAATGGCTGGCAGCTGCCGTTAACTTTATCTTCGCCAACAACTGTCTCAGCAGCGCGAATCGCATAAGCGGTTTCATCTGGCGTGTTAATCGTCGATAAGAAGCTGTTGTTGAACTTGTAAGTGTAATCAACGCCTGCAGACATACACTGACCCGCAACCACACGCTCAAGCGCTTTTTCAATCTTGTGCAGTGCGCCATCGGTAAAGCTACGCGTATCGCCCGTGATAGTCACTTTAGTTGGGATAACGTTAACCGTACCGTTAGTGGCAAATTCAGTGACCGAGATAACCGCAGTTTCGTCAATCGCGCTTAGGTTACGCGAAACGATGGTTTGGATTGCAGTCACGATTTGCGCGCCAACAACGATTGGGTCAGTCCCCATGTGTGGCATTGCCGCGTGGCCGCCCGTTGCTAGTACTTCGATTTCGAAGCTGCTTTCGCTCGCCATTACTGAGTGAGGGCGCGTCACAAAGTGACCGGCTTCAATACCCGGTAGGTTGTGCATGGCGTAAACAGCGTCGATTTTCCAACGGGTGAATAGGCCGTCAGCGATCATCGCTTTAGCGCCTGTGCCACGCTCTTCATCTGGTTGGAAGATGAAGTAAACCGTGCCATCGAAGTTTTTAGTTTGTGCTAGCTCATGCGCTGCAGCCAGTAGCATTGCCGTGTGACCATCGTGACCACAAGCGTGCATGGCGCCAGTGTTTACTGATGCGTAATCAAAGGTATTTTCTTCATGAATATGTAGGGCGTCCATATCGGCACGTAGACCGATTGAACGCTCGCTGTCACCACACTTTAAGATACCCACAACGCCTGTGCCGCCGATACCTGTGTGCACTTCAATGCCAAACTCTTCTAGTTTGCTTGCTACAAATGCTGCAGTCTCGTGCTCTTGGGTACCAAACTCTGGGTGCTGGTGAATGTGATGACGCCACTCAATTACTTTTTGCTCGATATTCATATTCTTTATCTCTTGTAACAACAACCGGTGACTAGGTCACCGGTTGCAAAAATGGTTTTTATTTACTAACTGAATTAATCAGTTACTGACTGCGACATGGCTTAGGTGCGATAGGCAACTCAGCTTCAACTTCTTCAGCTTTTACCTTGTTCTTATTGCCTAGTCTCATGAAGGCAATCATCGAAGTAATTACCACTGCGATTGCAATTAAGCGCATCGGTGTTACCTGCTCACCTAGTGCAAATACCGCTAGAATGAATGAAGACAGTGGCATTAGGTTTAGCGCCATACCCGTACCGTCAACACCTACACGCTCCATACCGTAGATGTAAACTAGGTAGCTCATACCAGAGATACATACACCTAAGATAACGATACACATAATGCGTAGTGGTGAGCTAAATACATTCAATGCAGAGCTAAAGTCAGCGCCAACAACGAACAGGTACAAACCAAAACCGAGTGCAGCGAATACAAACTGGTGGAACATAGTCGCAACTGAACCGTATTTTTCTGCTAGCTTGGCACGAGCATAAGCCATTGTTGCAAAGCTTGCTGCAGAGCCGAAACAGATCAGGTGACCAATATTGAAACCTTGAGTCTCTGACTGTGGGTCCATCACTAGAATCGCCACACCGAGGAAAGCACCTAGCGCACACATGATTTGCATAACAGTGAAACGCTCACCGTGACGTAAGAAGCCCACACTTAAGATTAGAATTGGGATCAAACCTTGGATCACGCCGTTTTCAGAAGCGGTAATATAATCCAAAGAAAGGAATGATAGGAAGCTGAAAGAACCTTGACCAATGATACCGCAACATGCAGCCCAGAAGATGTCCTTACGGTTTGCCCAGTTAAGTTTAAAATCAGTTTTTTTCTTCATCTTGCCAGTTGCAAGACCGATGTTGAAAATCAAACCTAGTGTAATAAATGCTACTGTGTAACGTAACCAAACGAGTACTTGCGGATCCATCACCTCAAGAATAGGTGTACCAACAATCCACGGGATACCCCATAACAGACCAACGAAAACCGCAGCCATCCAACCTTTCTGTGTATTAGTCATTATTATTTTTCCAACAATTTATGTTTGGTAGTCAACAGCTTAAGCTGTTTGATTGTTAAGTAGTTTGCCGTAGCCTGGACACATAGCTACGTTGCCAGTCAGGTGCATTGCATGCCAGAACATGGCAGAGTTGCTGCACACTACTGGAATGCTAAACTTGGCTTCGATCTCTTCGATATAATCAAGCACACGTAAGTTAGTGCATGACATAAATACCAATTCTGCGTCTGAATCTTTAAGCATCAACTCAAGTGCTGCGAACATAGATTCTTTAGCGACTAGGGTGATGTCGGTGTCGCGTTCGATGCCCAATGAACCTAATGTCACTACATCGAAGTCGGCATCTGTTAGCTGCTGATATAGCGGGTAGTTAACACTCGTTGGGTATGGAGAGAACACGGCAATCTTTTTTGCATTTAAGTGCTTGAATGACGCTTTAGCCGCTGTCCATGGGTTGGTCGCTGGAATGTCACCACGGTTTTGAGTCAGTAGGCCCGCTACTTTCTCTTCGCCGATAATGATTGAAGCTGATGTGCAACCAAATGCCATTACATCCATTGGCAAACCAGTAGCAATCAAGTCAGACGCTTCAACGATTCCGCTAGCGATTTGATCAAGTGCTTCTGGTGTCATTTCGCTTGAGTAAAACACGCGAGAACTAAACACGCCTGCTTGTGTACCTAATAACTTAGCCCAATCCATCTCTAGGCTGTGGTCTGTGCTTAACTGCACTAGACCGATATGTACGCGATTAATTCTTGGTGCCTGCTTATGCTCAAGCGGCTGTTCAAACGATGTAAATGCTTCAAAACTCATCATAGTGAGATGCTCTTTAGTAATGATTTCCCCAGTCCCCTCCAGAGAAATCAATGGCTATTAAAATTATTTGATAATCAATAGTTCTGGTTCAGCGCGCTTACTTAGCCACTCAGCACCATTTTCGGTGATCACGATGTTTTCTTCGTGAACCATAGATTTACCCGGTGCGTAAACCATGCCTGGCTCTAGTGTCATCACCATGCCTGGTACTAATATTGTGTTGTCTGTGGCCGTGTTTGATGGACGCTCTGTTAGCTCGATACCTAGACCGTGACCTAGACGACCCACGTCGTTACCCAATGCGCCGTTTGCTTCTAGTACTTTCCACATTGCGTTATAGATATCTGAAGTGGTGTTACCTGGACGCGCAGCTTCAAAGCCCATACTGGTTGCTTCATACGTTGCACGGTAAGCCGCTTTAGTTTGCTCGCTTGCATGGCCGAAGGCCCAGTTACGGTCAAAATCTGAGAAGTAACCGTCACGTACTGCACCGGTGTCGATGATTAGCACATCGCCACTTTCGATGATGCGGTCAGTTGGACCCATGATGATGCTGTCGTAACCGTCTTGGCCTGAACCTGCGATGATGTATGGACATTCGTCTGCGCCTTCCATCAGCATGTCGATACCGAACTGCTTACAGATTTGACGCTCTGTCATGCCCGCTTTGGCATAACCTGGAATTTTGTCGAAACCGACGTTAGTGATGCGGCAGATTTCACGCACTTTTTCAATTTCAGTCACTGACTTAACTTGGCGAATGTCATGAATCGCTAGTGAAACGTCAACGAACTCTTTACTCACTAATGTGGTTAACTGTAGGTAGTTAGCAACCGGCATACGTAGGTGGGACTCAATACCTAGCGTGGCACCCACACGGCCAAAGCGTGAAGGTAAGCTATTAAGTACGCTGGCTACGATGCTGATACCGTCGTCATCAGGACGTGGTGAAGCCCAAGTGCGAATGTCATCAACCCAAGTGCCCGCCATACCGCTTGCACCAATTTCAGGAATAACCGCAATAGGCTTACCTTCAGCAGGTAGGATTAGGAACCATGGACGAGTCGGGCTGTGCCAGAATTGAGTGTGGAAACCAGAGAAGTAACGCACATTCGGCTCAGTAGTTAACAGAATCGCATCGACTTCTAGCTCACGCATTTTCTGCTGAGCTTTAGCTGCACGCATTTCAAATTCTGCTGTTGTAAATCCACGCTGTAATATGCTTTTCATTTTTATCTCCACATCCCACACAACTGGCCTATTTGCCAAAAGGTCACTAAAGTGACCGGAAATCTGCTTTAGTCAACTATCGTTAACTTGGTGCGCATCATACTGTTTGCAGAATTTAAAAATGTGACACATATCTCATAGTTAAAATCTGTTAACTCAAGATGTGTCGTCAAACAGAAAAACCATGACCAAAGTCAAATATTTTAAACCGTAGTTAAATTTAACTTGCTTAAAACCGCGAAAAAACGTCCCATAGTTACATAAAGTTGATTCAAGGCTTGAATTGTTAACTCAAAAAGTTGACAATAACGGCATCTATAGTTCACAAAAGTAATCTGAAATGATCAAAGCGGCAGAACAGGCATACAAAACGGAATTTACAGCTAGAGATCGTGAGCTACTGCAAGGCTATTTCCACTTAGCTGAAAGCATGGCCGATCTAATAGGGCCTCACTGCGAAGTTGTGATTCATTCATTAGAGAGCTTTGAACAGTCGGTGGTGAAAATTGTTAACGGCCACCATACCGGTCGTAAAGTGGGATCGCCGATCACCGATTTAGGCTTAAAGATGCTGCGCCAGTATGAACAAACTGGTGAGGTCACCCCTAAAAGTTACTTCAGTAACAACAAGGGCGGTGAAATGCTCAAATCGAGCACTTGTATTTTACAAGGCGAGAACGGCAAACCGATTGGCATGTTCTGCGTCAATATGAACTTGTCTTATCCGTTCCCGGAGATCATCAAAACCCTGATGCCTGATACCACCCAGCATCACAGTTTTGATATGACTGAAAACTTCAGCTCATCAGCTGGAGATGTGGTAGAGCAAGCGCTAAACCACGCGATATCTGAGGTTGAAGCTGATGACAGCGTCAATCTGAAAGGTCGCAATAAAGCTATTACTAAGGTGCTGTTTGATAACGGTATCTTCGAATTAAAAGAAGCAACTAACATAGTTGCTAACCATTTAAGTATTACCAAGCATGCGGTGTACAAGTACATCCGTGAATTTAAAGCCTAATTATCGAGAACACAACGCTATGAAAACTGTAATCCATACTGAAAATGCTCCTGCTGCAATTGGTCCATACTCTCAAGCTCTTGCTTTCGACAAGTTAGTATTCACCTCTGGTCAGCTACCGCTTGATCCAGTGACTATGGCTTTCGTTGAAGGCGGCGTTAAAGAGCAAGCTTACCAATCTCTTAAGAACCTTAAAGCGGTTCTAGAACAAGCTGGCGCAGGTACTGACACAGTACTTAAGACCACTTGCTTCCTAGCTAACATGGAAGACTTCGCTGTTTTCAATGAAGTGTACACTGAAGTTTTTGGCACAGAAGCAGCACCAGCACGCTCATGTGTTCAAGCTGCTCGTCTTCCAAAAGATGCGCTAGTAGAAGTTGAAGCAATCGCCTTCATCAAATAATTTAGTTTTAAACTAAGTCCTGCTGTCCACTTACCTTTAGTGAGTGGACTACTGCCTCCTTGTTCATAATTTAAGTGGTTACCATGCTAAAGCTGACTCAAAATGATTTCTTCAACGGTGAGACGTCTGATCTTTTCACTGCTCAAGTAGCTGAAAAAACTCGTCAATTCCACCAGCAGATCGAAGCTTACCAACCAACACCCTTGATCTCTTTAGAGCAATTAGCGGCGCGTTTGGGTGTTAAAGCGATTCTGGTTAAAGACGAATCTTACCGTTTTGGCCTCAATGCTTTTAAAGTATTGGGTGGTTCATACGCTTTAGGTAAGCAATTAGCTGAGCACTTAAATGTGGATATCAGCGAAATTGATATGAAAACCGTTGCCGCTAAGTTAAGCGCGCCATTGGTTTTTGCTACAGCAACTGCCGGTAACCACGGAACAGGTGTGGCTTGGGCTGCACGTGAAATGGGTCAAAAGGCAGTGGTTTACATGCCAAAGGGTTCATCGCAAGCTAGCGTGACTCGCATTAAGAATCTAGGTGCTGAGTGTATCGTTACTGATTGTAACTACGACGACACTGTACGTATTGCTAGCCAAACTGCGACTGAAAACGGTTGGATGCTAGTACAAGATACCGCTTGGGAAGGTTACGACAAGATCCCAACTTGGATCTCGCAAGGCTATATGACTATGGCTGTTGAAGCGCAAGAGCAAGTTGAAGCTATGGGTCTTAAGCCAACTCACCTAATGCTACAAGCTGGCGTTGGTGCTATGGCTGGCGGTCTATTAGGCTACTTCGCTGACAAAGTTGGCGCGGCTAACTTCAAGACCATTATTGCAGAGCCTGCAAAAGCTGATTGTATCTACAACTCTGGTATTAAAGGCGAAATGGTTGCCGTTACTGGCGAGCTAAACTCTATCATGGCAGGTCTTGCATGTGGCGAGCCTAACCCAGTGACTTGGCCAATCCTAAAGCAGTGCAGCAGCTTCTTCGCATCTGTTGAAGATGAAGTCACTGCGACAGGTATGCGCGTTCTTGGTAACCCACTAGCTGGCGACACTAAGGTTGTTAGCGGTGAGTCTGGTGCACTCACTCTTGGTCTTCTATACATGCTAGCTAGCCGTGAAGAGTACAGCGAATACCGCACTCAACTTGGTCTAGACCAAGATGCCGTTATCATGCTTTTCAGCACTGAAGGCGACACGAACCCAGACCGTTACCGTCAAATCGTTTGGGAAGGCATGCACAGCACTGCAAAATAAGTTCTTCGAATTTAGATAACAAAAAGCCGCTTATTAGCGGCTTTTTTGTTATTAAAAGATAGGGCGCTCGCAAGCTCGCTGCTAGGACCTATGACCTATGACCTAGGTTCTAGGTTCTAGGACGTCAACATTAAAGATAGAACGCTCGGCAGCTCGCTTCTAGAACGGTGCTACGCACCTGCTAGGACGCCAACAAGTTGGCTGCTAGGAAAAGCATAAAGCCAGCCCCACAGAATCTCTTAGCGTTTCGGCTTTCTGTAGGTCGGCATTTATGCCGACAAATTCTTTATATAAACCAAGCTTGATGGGCTAAAGCCCAACCTACTAAAAAATATGCTTTTCCGTCTTAGCTTTTTTCCGTAAGCACAGCGTTCCGTCAGTGACGTAGTCACGTTCCCTAGGCTGCAGGCCGTCCGTCTTAGCTTTTCCTAAAACCTTCCAGACATTCAATTTTGCTGACTACAACCGTCAACACTATTTAATTTATTAAATCTTGTTCGAGCGTTATAATTATTAGCTGACCTGCTATATACGACTGCCTTCTAATGACCAGCGAAACCCGCAACAAAACCCATTTAGCAATCTTCATTATTGCAGGTCTCGTCTGCCTATTACCTATAGTTTCGTCTCCTGTGGCGCTAATTTTGGGCTTTACACTTGCCAGCATAGGCTGGGCGCCGGATCAAATACATCTTGGTGCGCTGACTAAGAAGCTTCTGGCCTACTCTATTGTGGGTCTTGGATTTGGCATTCAGCTTGATGCAGCTGTCAGCATTAGTATGCAAAACTTGCCACTGATCTTAGGCTCAATCATTTTTACCCTGATTTTAGGTTTTGCCTTAACGCGCCTACTCAAGCTAGATCATAAAACCGGCCACCTAATTGCCTCTGGCACCGCTATTTGTGGCGGTAGCGCCATTGCTGCAGTGTCGCCAGCGATTAGAGCCAGCAGTGAACAAACGGCCATTGCCTTAGCCACTGTATTTATTCTTAACTCCATTGCGCTGTTTGTGTTTCCGGCCATCGGCCATGCGTTATCGATGAGCCAACATGATTTTGGGGTTTGGAGCGCAATTGCGATTCACGATACCTCATCGGTGGTGGGCGCGGCTTCTGCTTATGGCAGTGAGGCACTAACCACAGCAACCACGATTAAGCTGGCTAGAGCCCTGTGGATCATTCCAATCGCACTCATCAGTGCCATGTTGTTTAAAGGCGATAAAAATAAGATTGCTATCCCCTACTTTATTGGCTTTTACTGCTTAGCGATTGCGATTGCGCACTGGTTGCCGCAAGGCGAAGTCGTGTACGGGGCAATATTTGAGGCATCAAAACGCTTATTGGTAGTGTGTCTGTTCTTGATTGGTGCAGGTATTACGATTAAGAAAATGAAATCGACTGGCCCTAAGCCACTCATTTTAGGTGTACTGCTGTGGTTAGCTATCGGCAGTAGCTCGCTGGCATATATTCTGGCAAGCCACTAACTATCAAGACTCTCATTTAGCGATAATACCTATATAAAAACAGGGCTCTTTGCTTTACAGGCCATAAACCACGAAGCGCTCACTACGTTTGCTACACGGAGGGCACGAAGAAAAGAAAAAGCTTAGAGTGGCTTTTCTTCGTGCTCTTCGTGTCCTCTGTGGTCCATTCGTATCTTTCAAAGTCATAAGACTTTTCTGAGTAACCACCTTAAGTTAATGGTATTGGCGCCTATGAGCGCTGTTTTTTGTCATTGTTTCGCCAAAATAGTAAACCAAGCAAGCAGCTAAAAGCGCCTAAGTCGATTAAGGCGCGGGTGAGCCCGCTCGTTAGCAAAGAGGCTGTAATTAACACCACACAACACAATAATATTAGCCAGTTATTCAATGTAATCTCCCCTTTTTGGCAGTCTGAATGTATGACTATTATTGTGACTAACTCGCTGACTCGCCAAGATCCTTTATTACTAATAAATAGCAATATCAGCTAAGGCTAGATGATTTACTTATAAAGCTGTTAATTCAGTATCGGTTAGCTTACTGCGTAAGGATCGTTATTCGGGTCTTCAATCCAGTTATATTCGGTTAGCGTTTGGATCCGCTTAGCTTCCAGTTCGCCATGCAGGTGCTTGACCCAAAACAAGGCTGCATCGGTACCAGCTGACACCCCTGATGAAGTTAAAAACTTACCGTCTAAT
The DNA here is from genome assembly GCF_052977045.1 of Shewanella sp. 125m-7. Taxonomy (NCBI): domain Bacteria; kingdom Pseudomonadati; phylum Pseudomonadota; class Gammaproteobacteria; order Alteromonadales; family Shewanellaceae; genus Shewanella; species Shewanella sp. 125m-7. Next base: position 11,254 of record NZ_JBRILQ010000020.1, on the reverse strand, counting down.
ACCCAACGCGCTTTAGCCTGCCACTGTGGATTATCGTTTAGTGATGTCACCCATTGAAACGCCATTTTGTTAGTGGTGGCTTTGCGTCCATTCAGTACTGAGGTCATAGCAAGTAACGCCGTGCCAGTACAAATAGTGAATACGTTTTGACTGCGCGCCACCTGCGCCACCAGCCATTGGCGCAGTGCTGTATCGCTAACTAATGGACGAGTACCTAATCCACCAGGAATTAATAGCAGATCGCAGTCATAAGTGTCTGTTGTTAAGCAATCGGCAACCACTCGCGGTCCCTGATAACTTTTGACGATCTCTTTGGTGGCCACAAGCTTTATCTCGGTATTGGGCATATGGCCTAGCATCTCAACTGGGCCGTGTAAGTCTAGGGTTTCGTAGTCATCAAACACCAGTGCCAGTATGCGGTATTTACCGCGGCTAAAAGGCGGCGTTGTTGCCGAGCTGGCCTGCACACTGGTGCTAAGCACACTGCTGGCTAATAGCGCGCTACTGACTTGTAAAAATTGCCTACGTTGCATTGAAATCCCCCATCATATAACGTGTTTGGTTTTGCCTAGTTAGACTTAGCTTAGTGCCGAGTAAATAGGATTAATTCAATGATTATTAAGTCAATTTAGGAATCGTTCATCAAAAATAGAGCTGGCTCAAACTATGCGGCGTAGTGGGATCTAATACCAGCTCAGAATGAGTAATGGCAAGCCCATTTCTCAAGTTAAAGGTTTAGTGCTGAAAATAGAAAGCGCCCAATTAAGGACGCTTGATATTCGCTAAACCCGACTCATCACTAGTAGAATTGTGTCGGATCGATATCCAAGCTACTTGGGGATATGCCCTTTTCGATATTAAATGATGATCTCAGCAGATCGACAATCTCCACCTTGGTGTAGCATTTGTGCTTCATCGAGTAAAAACACTTCACCTTAGGGTGCAGCGCATCGCGCCCTTTAGATTCCCATACTATGCCAATACGGCCATCAGACAGCTGTACTAATGAGCCCACCGGATATACGCCAATGCAGCGGATAAACTCATAAACTAACTTTTGATCTAAGTGGAATGGCGTCAAACTGAGTAGGATCTTAAAGGCAGCAGCCGGGCTCATGGCTTCTTTATAACAGCGGGTCGCAGTTAATGCATCGAAGATATCGACAATACAGCTCATACGCCCATGGATTGGAATTTCATCGCCTTTTAGCCCGCGAGGATAGCCATTGCCGTCAAGTTTTTCATGGTGCATCAAACTAATATCTTTACTGACCTGAGATAACCCTTTGGTCTGTCCCATGATCTCCACGGCATAGGTTTGATGCCGCTTAACGTGTTCAAACTCTTCGGCCGTTAATTTACCCGGCTTATTTAGAATCTCACTATCGACTTTAATCTTGCCAATATCATGTAAAATCCCACCAACAGCCATCTGCCGTAGCATGTCGGTATCAAAGTCTAAATAGCGGCCAAAAGTCACCAGCAAAAAGGCAACATTAATCGAATGTTCAAGCAAATACACGTCTTTAGAGCGCAGTGCTGATACGCACTTAAGTGCATCAGCATCGAGCATTACCGACTCAATCATATTGTCGGCTAACGCTTCAAAGGGCTTAACTTCGATTGCTTTGCCTTCAAAAGTTTCAGACAGCACTTTGCGGATCAGGTCTTTCGCCTCAAGCATTAATTCTTTAGCTTGTTTTTGAGTTGTAGCGCGTTCGACACTGACTTTTTTCGGTAGAGTTTTAGGTGCAGCAGTCGCTCGCCCTAAACCTAAGCTAGGTTCTGAACGCTCAGCATTAACCCACACATGAGTCACTTGGCTCTTATGTAGTCTTAAAATGGCTTCGGCACTGCGAATTTGCCCTGCACTCGCAATATTAACCTGGCTGTTACTTTTGTCTATGGCCTCAACAAACATGCCTACTTTCAACTTTGAAACAGGTATCTTTATCAAGCCATTTGATTCGAATGAATCACCCATTATCTCTTCGGTCCCCGGATGATTAAACCTTTAATACAGCAACAAAATAGCCACCGTACCCTTTGCAGAAGTTTGATGTTGTGGCCCGGATTACACGGAGCCCATCTTGTTATTTTCTGTAAGAAGCCGGCTATTCTATTCTCTGAACTGTTAAATCACCATAGACAAAGTTAATTAATATTCGCTAATGCACAACAAATAGGCCTCAAATGGCAATAAAAAATAATTTCCTACCACTAATATTAATGTTTGCTGTTATTCGGCGCGCCGCTTATGGCATTGAAAGCTCATCGGTTGCCAACGACGATACATACAGTTGTAGCAAGAGCGAGCAACATTATCGGTATGCTCATCTTCATCATCACTAAGAAACACCTCGCAACGGGCTGCGGCGGCGCGGGCTGGAAGATAGTCTTCAATGCCAAACTTAAACTGCCATAAGCCATCGACATGGGTAAACCACTGCTGCATGTCCCCTCCTATTATCCTAAACGGTATGAAAATTAGTACGGCTTTAATTGTTGTTTAGTGGCATTGACCCAGCGGCCTGCATCACGGCTCACTAATAAGGCAAACTGATATTGGGTAAATACCGCTTTGATCTTGCCTTTAAGTGTTAATACTTGATCCACCGCTAGCTTGTCACCCTCTACGGAGATCACCGCCTCCAATCCCGTACGGGCAAGGACTTCTGCAACGCTCAGCTCAATCGCTTCAGATTCATCAGTGGTCTGCCCTAGTTTTAACTGGCCTTTTACCCGGCCATCTTGCCCACTCAGTCGTAGACCTAATCCTGCAACTGCGCCAATGACGCCTTGGCCCGTACCACCATGCTCTGACAAATCAATGCCTAGCACTTCTGCCAAGGTGTAAGCCTGCTGTTTGGTTTTTACCTCAACTTTAGCTTGCTGACCAAAGGCGATTAACTGCTGGATGTCATAGCTGGAGGCAAGATCTAAGATGGCTAAACCGGGATCGGATGCCGCCGCCGATTCTTGCTTTAAATGCGCAATACAGATGGCTTTAATCTCATTAAAGCTCAAGCTTGTAGCAATCTGAAAACACATGGCACTATTATGCGAGGTATAAGGAATATCGGGATGTACAAACAGTTGATGACGGGTCACCATGCGACTAACGGGGGCTTTATCATCCCCAGTTAACGACGCGGGGGCGAGTTTTGCCGCAATCTCTTCGGCAATCTCTCCAGTTCCCTTCGTTCCGATATCATCGGTGTCATCAATACAAATTAACCAAGCTTTCATCTAAAACCCTTTTTTAGTTGCTGGTGTTGTTTATCTCAATACCGACAAACACACTATTTATCGTCAATCTGGCTTCTATGCAGCAGATCATGGGCATGTAACCGTTTTAATACCGTGGGCACGAGCAATGCCGCTGCAGTGGCAAATACCCCGCCTTGTATGAAACTCAGTCCAAATTGCGCCAGCGCAACTTGGCCACTCATTCCGGCCAGCAAATTACCTAGCCAACCTTTACCCGCCCACGCTAGACAAGCGACCAATGCCAAAATAATGCTTTGCCAGCGCAGACTAAATAAGCCCGACATCACCAGTAACGCGAGATCCATCGCCATTGCAGGTAAGCCGAATTTAAGCAAGATCATCGGCCCACCTTTGCCCACACTGAGCATCATAGCGACTAACCCTGCCAGTAAACCGCAGGCGGTAATGCAACCCACCCGCCCCACGGCGCCGTAGCAAATCAGATAGAAGAAGGTCATCAAAAACATGGAGTGACCGCTCAAGCCTAGCTTTAGACGTAACATGCTTTTGAGCACCACCAGTAAGGTGGCGCAAAATCCAATAAACAGGGCATCTTGTAGGTCAAATGGAGATTTCATTTATCTTCCTTTGTTGCAGGCCAATGGGTTGGCTGATTAACTTTACCGAAATGGCGTAACTTGGCTGCTTTTGCCATCTGTTTTGATAGCTTTAGTAGCTGAATAAGCACTGGCAGCACTACACAGTAGATAAGCTCTGGCCAGTTTTGGGGATTCCTCAGTGCTTTAGGCGTTATGTTTGCCCCGCGTAAGCACTGAATTGCATAAATTTCTTTAGTTTCTTGCAACATATAGGGCAGCAAACCGATTGATGCGGCGATCACAAATGCCCATTTAGCGGGTAAGCCCCAACTGAGCACCTCACCTAAACGTTCAGGGCTTTGGGTGCTCGATAGCCACCAGCCGGGCAACATGGCCAAGAACACTCGTAGCACCACTATCACACCATCGAGCAACTGTGCTTCACCATGGAGCAGATAATAGAGAGGTACGGTTAGCGCTAACTGCACTAGGCCAAGCCTCAGCAGAGCGGTGATCTTGTTCTTGAGATATAAACCGTGCACGACCAACAACAGATCTGCCAGCACCAACCAGCCAAGCGCACTATTGGGGAGGAAAAAGGCGCAGCTCGACAGTACTAAGCTCAGTATTAATGCCAACGCGCAGTATTGAGTGGTGCTAAGCATCGAGTTTGAACGAATAGACCCTGAAGGCTTGTTGGCACTCCGGCCCATGCGATGTTTAGCCCACATTCAACTGCTCAATATGTCCTGATCCATCTACCAGTTTTCCAGACTCGATCAGCCAGTAGTTATCGACCTCAAAAGTGGGGACACGACGATGGCTAGTAAGCAAGATCCCACAGCCTTGGGCGCTTAATTGCTGCAATAACAGCACCACTTTCTCTACGTGCTGCTTATCGAGCCCTGCAAACGGGTCATCAAGCAACAGCAGCTTTGGCCGCAAGCAGACCAGAGAGGCTAGCGCGATAATATGCTGCTGACCATAGGACAACTTATGCGGCGAACGCTCTCCAAGATGAGTTAATTCTAGTGTTTGTAAAATATGTTCTGCGCGAGCTAAAGGTAGTTTGAAACGCTTTAAACTAAATTGCAGCTCGCTCAGTACGCTTTGCTCAAACAACTGCCGATTGGGGCGTTGCATCAATAGGCCAAGTTGTGAGCCATAAATCCCCAGCTGCGGCCGCTTACCTAATACAGAGATAGGCAAGGTTGGAGTATTGGCCTGAATACCAGCCAGAGTTTTGAGCAAACTACTTTTACCAGCACCATTGTCACCCACTAAGGCTATGACTTCGCCGCGATAAAGCGACAAGCTTTGTTGGCAATGAAATAAGCTGTCTTGATCTAAAAACCTAAACTCGTGGGGCTGGATCGTGATTAAGCACTCACAGTCTTTATTGCTGATGCTGGGTTTAATGCGGCGAATCGCCCCGCGAGTACGCGCAGGCTCAATATTGGTCTCGATAGCGAAAGTGGTTAGCGCTTTACCGACAGGTAGGGGCCCTGCTTCTAGCCCGCCGTCCTGCAGTAACCACAGATAATCGACTAAGCCCGAAAACGCTTCGGGGTTATGCTCAACCATGACAACCGCAACACCGTCACTCAACAATATTTTCAGAACGTTATAGAGCTCTCTAACACCTTTATCATCGAGCTGGGCCCATGGTTCATCCAGCAATAATAGCGATGGTTTAAACACTAATTGTGCCGCCATCATCAAACGATATTTCTGCCCAAGCGATAAAACATCAACTGGGGTATCTAAACTAATGTACAAGCCCACTCGTCTTAACGACTGCTGCACTTTTTCGACCATTAGCTCAGATGCAACGCCTAAGTTTTCCAACGCAAAGGCAATTTCAGCCCCAACACTTTGGCGCAAGACTTGTACGTTCGGATCTTGCATCACCAAACCAACCAGCAATGAAGGGTGACGATACACGTCCCCCTCATAAGGCCGAGAAAGTTCGCCTGCCATCAAGTGCAACAAGCTCGATTTTCCCGAGCCTGTTGGTCCATTAATGCAGTGACACTCACCTTGATTAACCACCAAATTGAGATCGTCCAAGATCTCGCTTTGGTTTGATCCATAGCCAAAATGAATCCCTTCTAGCGCTATGAGTTTCATACTCTTCCCCGAACGATCTAGATCTGCCAGTTAATGCCGACGAAGACCTGACGACCCGCTTGTGGCATAAAGTCGCTTTGATAATAAAGCTCATCAAATAAGTTCGTTGCTCGGACATATAACTCTAAATTTTCATGCCAAATATTTTGACTCAAACTTAGATCGACTAAGGTGTAATTATTTAATTGAACACCTTTACCGTTCACTTGATCAATGATGCGTTCAGCATCTAAGCGCGTCGTTAAACCAAAGGAGAAATCATAACTCGCTTGAAAGCGAAGATTGTGAGTAGGGCGGTATTGTAAACGTTCATTCGTGGTACGATCTTCTGTGTCTATGTAGCTATAAGCAAACGTTAACCCGAGGCTATCGAAATATTGATTTGTCATCTGTAAATCAACACCCATAAAGCGATAATCACCAATATTTTGCTCTTGGTTCATATCATCTTTAGCGATGTAATCGTTTGCGTCGGTAACATAGCTACTAATATCTAATTGACTATCAAAAGGTAAAGATTGCTGTAACCCAAGTTCAAACTGATGAGCAACCTCAGCTTTAAGTTCCATATTACCGCTAGTCGTCGCGTATAAATCGCTAATTGATGGGTAACGTACTTTTTGTGCTATACCAGTATGAATACGACTTGAATCAGTGATTTGATAAAATGCAGATGCTTGTGCTGAAAAATCAGTTTCGCTATTACTATCACGATCGTAATTATGTACGGCCGCGCCTAAGCTGTAACCATACTCACCATCGTGTTGATATTGGTATTCAGCAGCACCGGTATAAATAATGATGCTTTCGTCAATATCGCTAGGGCCACCTTGACCACCGCCAGTGCCACCGCCAGAACCTTTAGTACTGCGTAGTTTATTGGTGTGAGAGAACCAATCTTGCTTTTCTACAATCACTGACGTCGTTAATACAGCGCCATACTCAAATTCGTTAATAAATTGAATATTAGTGCCACTGACTTTCGAAGTACTGTCAACAATACTATTTAAATTATTCATTTTATGGTTATAAAAGTTTTCAACCATATCAGTCTGATTATAATAAATAAAACCACGTAATGTCTGTGCGTTATTTATTTCATGAGCCGCACCGAACTGGATGCTTTGCTCGTTATAATCTTCAACTCTTGATGGGGTTTTCTTACGATCTACTGTGGGTGATAGTCCCCACTTACCATCGCGTTGACTGTAGTTTGCCATCAGCTTCGTTGAATCATTGATGAAATAACTACCTTGAGCATAATAGTTAGTTAATTTTCTGTCCGAATTAAAGCGTACATCACCGACTTGATTACGCGTATCTTCAAAATCATCTGACATAGGAGTGCCATCTGTTTCTTGATGCGTGACACTCATAATACCTTGCCAGTTTTCACCAGAACCCGCTGCACTTATATCTGCGTTAAGGGTGTTGTCAGCTGCTGATTCAACTTTACCTGACAGCGCAGATGATTCATCACCTTGCTTGGTAATAATATTGATCACACCTGCGCTGCCACCTGGGCCATACAACACAGATGTCGGACCGACTGACACTTCAACTCGGGCGATTTGATTGGTTGGGATAACAGTGGGATCAAACTGACCATCTTCAGTGCTACTTGCTGGAACACCGTTAATTAAGAACGTAATATGGCGTGTTTTTAATCCGCGAATATCAACACGTGGAATGCCTGCAGCCCCCGTTCTGACATAGACACCAGGTACATTTTGAAGAACTTGATCTAAGCTCTGCGCGCCTGATGCTTTAATCTCATCAGCATCTATGCTCCAGTTCGTAGTAGCGGCTTCAGTCACAGAAGCACGTTCACCGTGAACCACAATCACTTCTGTTACGTCGAGAATAGGGTTTCGCTCAAGTTCATCAGCTTGAACTTGATACGCTAAGCTCATCGCCAGTGCTAATGTGGATACTTTTAGCACATTTTTTTTAGTTTTCATCTAGTTTCATCATCCTAACGATCTGTTTTCCGCTATTTTTAATAAAGCACTGGCTATCACTCAAGCTAATAAAATCATAAAACAAACTTAGATCGACTAATTTTAACTTTAAGGGGAGAGTTACAATACAGTGGCAGACAAATTGACCCACACTTTGTGTAGCAAGGACAAAAGGGGGCACGAATGTCGCAGATTAAAAATCACACACGCGGTATCGATAATGGCTAACTGGTTATTACTAAGGAATAATGCAATGATTTTCGGTTAAATCTAAACCATGCTGATAAAATAGTCAGTGGAAGCTCACACAGGTAGAGTAATCGACTTGACACGGTATGCTCAGACTATTAGTTTGTGGTAAAGATTCTTATTACCACTGTGCGATGGGTGTATCCCAATTAGAGGCAGCTCCTCTAAGCAAGCCCTAATGATATTTGTTTGGAGTACTTATTGACCATCCCCATGCTGCCTCAAGCTATTAAGTCTTTAACCGACAAAATCAAATCCTTTACCCTCCAACCAAACAGCGATCCCATTGTGCAGCTGTCAGTGGTGGTGTCGCCAATTCCGGTTATTGCCTGGTTAGCCGCGCAAACCACTTACCCAAGAGTGTATTGGAAGGGACGTGATACCCAAGAGGAAGTGGCAGCCATTGGTAGCTGTAAAGACTTTTTCTTTGATGATGACGTAGATGACGCTGAGCTATCGGCTGAATATCAAAAACAAAGAGCCCTCAGCAGTAACCAAGAGATCCGTTATTATGGCGGCGTGGCATTTGATCGCCGCAATGAGAGCTGGCCTGAATTTGGTAAAGCACATTTTATTCTGCCTCGCATCGAACTGCGTCGTAGTGGTAATGAATACAAATTGCTGGTCAATCTCAACTTTACCGAGTCTGAGTTTACGCTTGAAATTGATAACGCCCTACAATCGCTACAGGCACTCGATGCCCCTAAACCACTGACGCCTCCTAATAAGGTGGCGTTGATGGGACGCAGCGATAGACCCGATAGATACCGTTGGAATGAACTGGTTAACCGGGTCACCCATCCAAAATTTATTGAAGACACGCCAAAAGTGGTCTTGTCACGCGTGACTCAGCTTGAGATCAACGAAGTTGTCGATCCTTGGATGTTACTTGCCTGCTGGCAAGGGCGTAATCCAAACAGCTTTCAATTTGGTTTTCAGTTTAGCCCAGACAGTACCTTTATCTCTTGTACTCCTGAGCGCTTGTATCGTCGTCGTCAACGTGAACTGTTCACCGAGGCACTCGCAGGCACAACGGTTCGTGGGCTAAACCAAGAAGAAGACAAAGAGCTAGCGCAGGCGCTACTTGATGATACAAAGAATAGTCATGAAAATCAGCTTGTTAGGCAGCACATCGTTAATGTTCTCAACCCATTAAGTAATTATGTGGGCGCAGATGAAACCCCAACGATATTTAAGCTCAGCCATATTCAGCATCTGCACCGCTCTATTCGTGCCGAACTAAAGCCCGGCGTGAATGACTTTCAGCTGATCCAGGCGCTGCATCCAACGCCTGCGGTAGGCGGTTTACCGAAAGAGTCGGCGATGAACTTTATTCGCCAGCAAGAAGGCTACGTTAGAGGCTGGTATGCCGGAGCGTGCGGCTATTTCAATAAGTATGAAAGTGAGTTTGCCGTAGCAATACGCAGCGCCTTAATTGAGCCTGGCCGCATCAATCTATTTGCCGGCGCGGGTATTGTTGCAGGCTCCGAAGCCGATAAAGAATGGACCGAGCTTGAGAACAAGCTCACCACCATTTTATCTATCTTAACTGAGTTATAGCGCCACGCCTCCTACCGCTGACCATGCTCAGCAGCAGAAATTATTATGCTGCTGAGATTTGCACTTGCTCAAATAAAAATCTGCTCTATAATTTGCGCCCCCTATATCGATAGGGGGCAAACCATTATGTTTAACCAAAAATTGTAAAATTATAGCGACGATCGCTATTGCGGGTTCCCTAACCCCGCCCGATTTATTTAAAAAGGCCACAAGATGTTGATGTTGACCCCTGCACAGCTTCGCCGTGCATTACTGCTATTAGCAGGCTTTCATATTGTTATTATTTGTGCGAGTAACTACCTTGTACAACTCCCCTTTCAGATATTTGGCTTCCACACTACCTGGGGCGCATTTAGCTTTCCCTTTGTCTATCTAGCGACCGATCTCACCGTGCGCATATTTGGTCAGCAAGCCGCCAGAAAGATTATCTTCCTCGCCATGTTACCGGCACTGATCATCTCGTACTTAATGGGCGTGGTTTTTCATCAAGGTAGCTTTCAAGGCGCCGAAGCATTACTTGAGTTCAATAACTTTGTATTCAGAATCGCTTTCGCAAGCTTTGCCGCCTATCTAGTTGGCCAGCTGATGGATATTTTTGTATTTGCCAAGCTCAGAGAAACCAAATCTTGGTGGGTAGCACCATCGGCGTCGACTATCGTCGGCAACCTTATCGACACGATCGTGTTCTTCGGTCTCGCTTTCTATGCTTCAACAGATGAGTTTATGGCGACGCACTGGCCTGAAATTGCCACTGTCGATTACGGATTTAAGCTAATTGTTAGTTTAGGCCTGTTCTTGCCTGTATACGGTCTGCTATTAAAGTTCTTACAAGATAAGATCTTACAAGATTCGGCTCGCAAAACCGCCATCTAACGGCAGTTAACGCTTAACAACAACTGGACGGACCTGTTATAATTTCGCCAATTCGTTCACCTTTCAGCCAATGGTTTGGTTGTATTACTGGGTGAACTGGCGATGTTATTGAGAGTCAGAAATGTACACCATTGAAATTGAAGCCGTAACTGAGTTTACGCCTGAAGTGCTTGAGCAGATCCAGACTGTCTATTCAGCTATTCCTGAATTTGAGCAAGGCTACGCCAGCCAAGAGATCCGTCAGCGACTGCTTGCTGGTCCAGCATTATTGCTTATTGCTAAAGTCGAAGGTGAAATTGCCGGTTTTAAGCTTGGCTACCAAACTGATGACCAAGTGTTCTACAGCTGGCTAGGGGGTGTAACGCCTGATTTTCGTGGTCTAGGCTTAGCCAAGAGCTTACTTGAATACCAAGAGCGCTGGGCGACTGAGCAGGGCTATCAACGTATCGACGTTAAAACCCGTAACTGTTTCCCTAGCATGCTAAACATGCTGATCAGTAATCAATATCAGATTACTGCTATGGTTAGCGATGCACAAAACCATAGCCAGAATAAGCTACACCTGCAAAAGCACGTATAAGCAGGCAGGTAAGAGATTGAGGTATGAGTCTCAAGTAAAGAAACGCATAGAATGTGAAAAAACGCTGCGATAAAGCTTGCAAATGAGAATGA